>DASTFB010000059.1 GCA_035709005.1 Candidatus Methylomirabilota bacterium
CGGCACGGCGACGCGGCGGCGGCCATCGGCGCCATGATCGCGGCCACTGCGGACAAGATGTACAGCCTGAGCGAGGAGAACCGGTTCCTGGAGGTCACCTACGCCAACGGTGACAAGGAGGTCCTCTACTTCAAGGACTTCGCCTCCGGCGCCATGATCGAGTCGGTGGTGCGGCGGGCCAAGAAGATGGCCCTCAAGCGGCACATCGCCGGCGGAGGCAAGGGCCTCATCGCCGACGACCTGCTGGCCGCCGTGCGCGAAGAGTTCAAGGAGAACGAGGACCTGCCCAACACCACCCATCCCGACGACTGGGCCAAGATCGGGGGCCGCCGCGCCGAGCGGATCGTGGACGTGCGGCCGATCGTCACCGGCGCCGCACAACCTCTCCGCGACGTCGAAGCCGTGGTGACGACCGGTCAGTACCTCTGAGCCCGGCCGCGCCGGCGGGGCTGCAGGGGGCGACCGCCGCCTCCTGCAGTCCCCGCGCGCGGCTCAGCGCTGGGAAGCCCGAGGCTTTCGCAGCAGCCAGTAGTAGACCATGTGCTCGCGGCCGTTGACCTGCACCTTCACGGTCTGATCCGGCTTCCAGTCGCCCATGTCGAAATCGTGGGAGACGATGCGCGTCCCCGGGCGCAGCTCGGCGAAGAGCTTGGGGCGCAGCTTCATGTTGAGCGACTGCAGCAGATACAGCGTGACGACGGTGGCCTCGCGCAGATCGGCGTCGAAGAGATCGCCCTGGATGAAGCGCACGCGCTTGTCGACGCCCGCCTTGGCGGCGTTCACCGTGGCCTCCCGCACCCGCTCGGGATCGATGTCGTAGCCGACGCCCCGCGCCCCGTACTTCTTGGCGGCCGTGATCAGGATGCGGCCGTCGCCCGAGCCGAGATCGTAAACGAGATCGTTCTTGCCGACTTTGGCCATCTGGAGCATCTGGTCGACGACCGACTGGGGCGTCGGCACGTACTGCACGTCCGGCTCCCGGACCTTCTGCTGGGTCGTCGTCTGTCCGAGGGCGGTGGCAGCCACGACGGTGAGGGCGAGGACAAGGGCGAGCGAAACCCTGAGTGATCTCATCGTGAATTCTCTCCCGGGCCGGGGGTCACGCCGGCCGTCACGCGCATGACAAACACGCCACTGGCGAGGACCACGAGGCCCACGAGGGCGCCGACACCGGCATACCGTACGCTCGAATAGAGCAGGTACACCGCGACCAGGCAGAAGACGGCCGGGGTCGCGGGGTAGCCGGGGACGCGGAAGGGACGGCTGCGATGGGGATCCGTCCGACGCAAAACGAAAAGTGAGGCGACCGTCAGCAGGAAGAAGAACCAGAAGACCGGCGCGGTGTACTCCACCATCGTCTCGAAGCCGCGGCGGGTGAGCGCGCCGAGCAGGACGAGGGCGAGGGCCACCGCGCTCTGGGCCAGCACCGCGTTGACCGGCGTGCCAGTGCTGGCGTTCCACTGGCCGAGGAAGCGGAAGGCGCCGACGTCGCGGCCGACGGCGAAGGCGCTGCGCGCGCCGGTGAGGACCGCGGCGTTCGCCGACGTGAAGGCGGCGATGGCCACGAGCAGGGCCATGATGCCGGCGGCGGCGGGACCCAGGGCGCGGGCCAGCAGGTCGGCGGCGACCGCCTGCGAGCTCGCGGTGCCTTGGAGTCCGAGGCTCCGGAGGTAGACGAGATTGAGCCCCACGTAGAGCAGGGTGACGAGGACGATGCTCAGCACGAGGGCCCGGACCATGTTGCGGGCCGGGTCCCGCACCTCCGCCGAGACGTAGGCCGCCTCGTTCCATCCCCCATAGGTCAGCAGCACGAACACCATCACCAGCCCCAGCCCGGACGGCGTCACGGCGGGTGAGGCGCCGGCGGCCGGCGGAGCGGGAGCGACCATGAGCCCGGCCCCGGCCACGAGCAGGACTCCTAGGACCTCCAGCGTGGTGAACACGTTCTGGGTGGTCTTGCCGTGGCGGATGCCCAGGACGTTGATGCCGGTCAGTAGCGTGATGGCCAGCGCCGCCCAGATCGCCGGGCCGGCCGGGCCCAGGGAGAGGAGCGTCCCGAGGTAATCCCCCAGCACGAAGGCCAGCAGGGCGATCGATCCCGGCTGGATGACGCTGATGCGTGCCCACCCGAAGAGGAACGACAGGCGCGGGCCGAAGGCCCGACGCAGAAAGTGGTAGTCACCGCCCGGGTGCGGGTAGCTCGTGGTGAGCTCCGCGTAGCACAGGGCGCCCAACAGTGAGATCAGCCCGCCCGCCACCCAGGCCAGCACCACGACGCCTTCGCTGCCCGCGAACGAGGCCACCGGGGACGGTGTGCGAAAGATGCCGACGCCGATCACCGTGCCCACGATGAGGGCGATGGTGTCGCGCAGGCTCAGACTGGGCCGAGGCGCAGCCGACGGCGCCGGCGCCGACGCGGTCGGCGTCACGGGAAGGCGGGCCACGCCGGGAAATGGTACCGCAGGAGGCAAGCGTCCGCTCCGCTCGCCCGGCGCGCCGGACGACCGGCCGGTCAGGCGCGCCGGCGCCGGTTCAGGACGACCGCCGGACCAGGGACCATCCGCGCTCCCGGAGCTCGGCGTCGACCGCGGGCCGGGCGCGACGATCCACGCCCCGGCGCTCCGTCGGGTGGGGCAGGGTGTGCTGCCGGCGGTTGACGGCCGACCGGCGCTCCAGGACGACCTCGACCTCGTGCTCGCGGGCGAAGGCGGCTCTCAGCGCCTCGTAGAGATCGGCGCGGTCCGCGCGAACGATGAAGATGAGTCGATCCATGCTCCCGCGAGGCATCCTAGCGCAGAGGCCGGGACGAACGCGAGCATCTCGCGCCTCACGTCGCCGCCCGGCCGGGCTGAACGTCGCGCAGGAAGACGGCCAGGCTGCGGCCCTCCAGCCGGTAGGCGGCGCCGCCGTCGATCGGCGCCGGGGCCTCCGGACCTCGCGGGCGCCCGGTGTCGAACAGGGACGACCAGCGGACATCGGGCCGGCGGGCGGGCAGCGTGAAGTCGATCGGCTCGTGATGGGCGTTCAACAGGATCAGGAGCGTGTTGCCCACGGTCCGTTCGCCTTTCACGTCGACCTCTTCGATGGCCTCGCCGGCCAGCCGGAGGCCGAAGCAGCGGGTCTCGGACCCCCAGTCCGGCTCGCTCATCTCCTTGCCGTCGGGCCGGAACCAGGCCAGGTCTTCGACCTCGGAGCCGTAGATCCGGCGGCCGTGGAAGAACTGGCGCCGACGCAGAACCGGCTCGCGGCGGCGCAGCGCGATCAGATCGCGCGTGAATTGCAGCAGGTTCCCGCGGCGCTCGTCCAGATCCCAGTCGAGCCAGGACAGCTCGTTGTCCTGGCAGTAGGCGTTGTTGTTGCCCTGCTGGGTGCGGCCCGCCTCGTCGCCGGCGCAGAGCATGGGCACCCCCTGGGACAGCAGCAGCGTGGCCAGGAAGTTCCGCACCTGCCTCTCCCGCAGGGCGAGGACGGCCGGGTCGTCGGTGGGGCCCTCCACGCCGGAGTTCCAGGACACGTTGTGGTCGTGGCCGTCGCGGTTGTCCTCGCCATTGGCCTCGTTGTGCTTCTCGTTGTGGCTGACCAGGTCCTGGAGCGTGAAGCCGTCGTGGGCGGTGACGAAGTTCACGCTGGCGTACGGCTTGCGCCCGTCGCGACCGTACAGATCGCTGCTGCCGGTCAGCCGGTAGGCCAGCGACCCGGCCTGGCCCGCGTCGCCCTTCCAGAAGGCCCGCACGGTGTCCCGATAGATGCCGTTCCACTCCGCCCACAGGACGGGGAAGTTGCCGACCTGGTAGCCGCCTTCCCCCAGGTCCCACGGCTCGGCGATGAGCTTGACCTGGGAGATGACGGGATCCTGGTGGATGATGTCGAAGAAGGCGCCGAGCCGGTCGACGTCGCGCAGCTCCCGGGCCAGCGCCGAGGCCAGGTCGAAGCGGAAGCCGTCCACGTGCATGTCCTGGATCCAGTAGCGGAGGCTGTCCATGATGAGCTGCAGGGTGCGGGGATGCAGCATGTTCAGCGTGTTGCCACACCCGGTGTAGTCCATGTAGTAGCGGGGGTCATCGGCCACCAGGCGGTAGTACGAGGCGTTGTCGATCCCCCGGAAGCTCAGGGTCGGGCCCAGGTGGTTGCCCTCCGCCGTGTGGTTGTAGACGACGTCCAGGATGACCTCGATCCCCGCCCGGTGCAGCGTCTTCACCATCGTCTTGAACTCGCCCACCTGACCGTGCAACGACGCCGCGGCGGCGTAGGCCGAGTGGGGCGCGAAGAAGCCGATGGTGTTGTAGCCCCAGTAGTTGGTCAATCCGCGATCGAGCAGCGGCTTGTCCACGACGAAGTGGTGCACGGGCATCAGCTCGACCGCGGTGATGCCGAGCGCGGTCAGGTACTCGACGGCGGCCGGTGAGCCAAGGCCGGCACAGGTCCCCCGCTGGGCCTCCGGCACGTCCGGGTGTCGGGCCGTGAATCCCTTGACGTGGACCTCGTAGATGATCGTCTCGTTCCACGGGATGCGCAGCGGCCGGTCGTCCCCCCAGGCAAAGGTGGTGTCGATCACCACCCCCTTGGGCACGTAGGCGGCGCTGTCGCGGTCGTCCCGGGCCAGGTCGTCGCCGCTGCCGATCGGGTAGCCGAAGACCGCGTCGTTCCATGCCACGGTGCCGTCGAGCGCTCGCGCGTACGGGTCCAGCAGAAGCTTGGCCGGATTGAACCGGTGCCCCTGGCCAGGCTCCCAGGGCCCGTGTATGCGATAGCCGTAGCGCTGCCCGGGACGGACCTCGGGAAGGTAGATGTGCCAGACCTGATCCGTCTGCTCGACGATCGAGACGCGCGCCGTTTCGGTCTGGCTGTCGCGATCGAAGAGGCACAGCTCGACCCCGGTGGCGTGCTCGGAGAACAGGGCGAAGTTGACGCCGGCGCCGTCCCAGGTGGCGCCGAGCGGATAGGGCTGGCCGGGCTGCGTCTTCACGCGGTGACGAGCAAGCAACTCCGATGCCGGAGCCACGATGAGAAAAAGTTTCCTTACCCTTCGGCTGTCGCCAAAGACTTCTGTCGGCGCCCCGTGAAATAATGCCTGCACCGTGCTGAGCCGGTTCAGCCTACGGACCATTTTCGTCGTCGGGGTGCTCCTGGCCGGGGCCATCGTGGCGACGGTCATCGGCATCGGCTCGGCCTCCGCTATCCGCCGGCTGACCATCGCCCAGACGCTGGAGCGCCACGAGGAGCTGGCCAGACGCCTGGCCGCCGAGAGCGACCAGTTCCTGAGCCTGCATTTGCAGGCTGTGCGGATGGTGGCGGCCTTCGCCGCCGTCCAGACCGCCCTCGACACGAATAACGTCTCGTCGATGCTGCTCAGGACGAGAGAAAGTTACCCTGCGCTGGCGAGCCTGGGCGTCGTCGACCGGAACGGTCGCCTCGTCGTCGCCGACCTGTCGACCAGCCCCGGCGCCGATGGCTCCCCGGGGGACGATCTTTCCAAGCGGGCCTGGTGGAGGGAGATGCTGCTCTCCCGACGCCCGGTAGTCGACAAGAGCGTCGAGCCGAGCCTGCCGCAGGCGCCTCCCACGGTCGCGTTGGCCGCGCCGATCATCGACAGCCGCGGAGAGGTCGGGGGAGCGGTCACCGGCGCCCTCGACCTGGCCTTCGTGCAATCCCTGGCCGCCGGCTTCCAGCTCGGGCGGACGGGGCAGGCCAGCGTGGCCTCCGCCGACGGCGTCCGCTTCGCACATCTCGACCTGCCCACCGTGGGTCCGGATCTGTCGCGCGATTCCCTCTGGGCGCTCATGACAGCGGACTCGGGACGCATCGCCTCCTACGCCGACCCGACCGGTCCGGAACGCCTGGCCGGGTTTGCCACGGTGCGGCCGGCTGGCTGGAAAGTGTGGGTGAGTCAGGAGACCGCGGAGGTCGACGAGGAGATCGCCCGGGCGTTCGTAGGAGTGCTGCCGTGGGTCCTGGTGGCGCTCACCGGGCTGGGCACGGTCGCCGTCGCCCTGGCGCTGTTCACCGCCTTGCCGGTGCGAGCGGTGGAGGCGGCGGCGACGGCCATCGCCGCGGGCGACGTGACCGGGCACGCGCCGGAGCAGGGCCCCCGGGAGATGGTGGGACTGGCCCGCAGCTTCAACCGAATGGTCGCGGTCCTCCGCCGCCGGCTGGCCGTCGAGCGAGAGACCAAGGCCGCGGTGGACCAGGCCCTGCGTGAGTACGGTGCCCTGGCGGCACGCGTCGCCGACGGGGACCTCACGGCCCGTGTCACGCCGGCCGAGCAGCCGGAGCTCAGGGAGCTCGGCTGGAACCTCAATCGCATGGCCACGGCGCTGCAGCGTCACGTGGAGACTCTGCACCGGGCCACGGCCAGCGAAGCGGCGGCGCGCGCGGAGTCCGAGCGGCGCCGGCGAGAAATGCAAACGGCGAACCGGCGAATCGTGCAAGTGCTCGACAGCATCACCGACGGCTTCATGACCCTGGACCAGGCGTGGCGCGTCGTCTACGTCAACCGGCGGGCGGAGGAGACGATCGGCCGGCTCCGGCGCTCCCCGGACGGCCTGATCGGGAAGGTCTTGTGGGAGGAGTTCCCGGATCTGGTCGGTTCCATGATCCAGCGGGAGTTCGAGCGGGCCGCGCGGGACGGCGTCCCCGTGCAGTTCGAGTTCTTCTATCCGCCGCTCGGCGCCTGGTTCGAGCTCCGCGGTTACCCGTCGCCCGAGGGGCTCGCCGTCTATTTCCACGACGTCAGCGATCGCAAGCGTGGGGAGGAGTCCCTGCGCGAGAGCGAGGAACGGCTGCGCATGGCCGTCGAGGCCGGCCGCATGGGGACCTGGGAATGGCGGATCGACACGGGCCGGGTGTCCTGGTCGCCCGGGCTGGAGGCCATCCACGGCCTGGCCCCCGGAGCCTTCCCCGGCACGTTCGACGCAGTCCAGCGGGAAATCCATCCCGAAGACCGCGACCGGGTGCTGCAGACGATCCACGAATCGGTCGAGCATCGGAAGGATCTGCGTCTGGAGTACCGCATCATCCGTGCCGACGGCACCGTGCGCTGGCTGGAGGGGCGAGGCCGGCTGGTCGGCGAGCGTCACGGACGACCCGAGCGTGTGGTCGGTGTGTGTATGGACATCACCGACCGCAAGCGGGCGGAGGAGGAACGGGGCGTGGTCCTGGCCGGCGAGCAGAAGGCGCGGGCCGAAGCGGAGGCCGCCAACCAGGCCCGAGACGAGTTCCTCGCCGTCCTCTCCCACGAGTTGCGCACCCCGCTCAACGCCATTCTGGGCTGGAGCCGGATGCTCCGGTTCGGTTCGCTGGATCCGGCGACGGTCGAGCGGGCGATCGAGACGATCGGCCGCAACGCGCAGTTGCAGACCCAGCTGATCGACGATCTGCTCGACGTCTCCCGCATCGTGAGCGGCAAGATGCAGATCGAGCGGCGTCGCGTGGAGCTGCCGGCCGTGCTCCAGGCGGCCGTGGAGGGTGTCCGCGCCATGGCGGAGGTCAAGGGCGTCCGGCTCGAGCACGCCACCGACGCCAACGCCGTCGCCGTCAGCGGCGACGCCTTTCGGCTCCAGCAGATCTTCGGCAACCTGCTGGACAACGCTATCAAGTTCACGCCGGCCGGGGGCCGGGTGCAGATCACGCTCGAGCGGCGAGCGAGCTGGGTCGAGATCCGGGTGTCCGACACCGGCTCGGGCATCGCGCCGGCATTGCTGCCCCATATCTTCGAGCGGTTTCGGCTCGGCGATGCCAAGACGACTCGGGAGCACGGGGGGCTCGGTCTGGGCCTGGCGATCGTTCGCCACCTGGTCGAGTTGCACGGGGGCGCGGTCCGCGCGGACAGTGCCGGCGAGGGTCGCGGCTCCATGGTCACTGTGCGGTTACCGCTCGCCGCCGACCCGGCCCCGCCCCGCGAGGCGGCGTCGCCTCCGATCGCCCTGCCGCCCGAGGCGCCGGCCCTGCTGCACGGAATCGACGTACTGGTCGTCGACGACGATGCCGATGGCCGAGAGCTGCTCTCGACGACGCTGGTTCGGGCCGGAGCGTGGGTCCGCGCCGTGTCGTCCGCGGGGGAGGCCTTGGCCGAGATGGACATCCGGGTCCCCGAGGTGCTCGTCAGCGACCTGGCCATGCCGGGCAAGGACGGGTACGCGCTCATCCGTCAGGTGCGGTCGCGGTCCTCCGAGCGGCAACGCCGGCTCCCGGCGGTGGCGGTCTCGGCACATGCCAGAGAGGAAGACCGCCGGCGGGCCCTGGAGGCCGGGTACGATGTGCACATCGCCAAGCCGATCGACCCCGCGGAGTTTGCCGGGCTGATCGGCAGGCTGGTCAACGCCGGCCACTCGCGGCCGGCGCCAGCCCGGGTCGATTCAGGCGGAGAGTGATGCCGGGGTGAGGTCGATGCCCGCCTGGGCCAGGGCCCGGCCGGCTCGCTCGGGATGGTTCAGATCGCTCCACTCCACTCCGGTCACCGGCAACACGGCGAGATTGGGGGGGCGGGTCGCCAGGATCTGGCGCGAGAAGTCGGCGGCCGCCAGGCGCGCGTAGAGCTGGCGGACCCGGTCGGGAACTCCGGGCTCGGCCAGCCGCGTCCTCAGCGCGAGCAAGCGCTCGACCAGGGACGGCAGCTCTCGTCGAATGAGCGTGGCCAGCACGATCGGCTGGGCCACCATGACGAAGCTGCTCCACAAGCAGCCCCGGGCGAGCAAGTCCGTGCCGAGGGCCGGCCGCGGCTTCTCCCAGAAGCGCCGGACCCGATAGAACGTCTCCCGCCAGCGACCCGGAATCGGCTCGTCCGGCTCGATCCACCCGTATTCGAGCTCCAGTGACCGGGCCTGGACCCCCAGCAAGATCACGAGATCCGGCCGGGTTGTCACCGCCCGAAAGGCCGCCTCCACGTGGGCCATGAAGCGGCCTGGATCAGAGACGTAGTGATCCGACGGCAAGACGGCGACCGGACCGGCCGCCCCGAGGGCGGCCAGCCGCAGCAGGCCGTAGAGGATGGCCGGCGCGGTGCCGCGATTCTCGGGCTGCACGATGATCTGGGCAGGCGGGAGATCCGAGAGCAGCCGTTTGTAAAATCGCTCGTGGCTCTCGACGAGGGCCACCACGGTCTGGCTCGCCGGAATCACCTGCCCGGCGCGCTGCCTGGTAAGTTCCAGCGGCGTGGTCCCGCCGAGCATTGGACAGAACTGCACGGGGCGATCGTCGCCCCATATGGACCGGGTCAGCTCGCTCAGCCTTCCGCTATCGCCGCCGGCCAGGATCAGGCATGAGCGATCCACGAGCCGTGCTCCGTGCAAATCGACGGCCAGGCGCGTCGTCATGAAGTCGGCGCGATCGAAGGTGCTGTGGCCCGACGATTGTCCTTTCTGGGTAATTCGCTCGCGTGAGAGGACCTCACGCGGACCCGCCGGGGCCAGCTTCGGGCAACTGCGCCCTGTCGTAACTCTTTCAACGGGCCGTGCACTGCCACGGCTGGGGTCAACGGGCTCGTTGCGGCCCTGCTCCTGTTCGCGTCGGTGCTGCTCCACGAGCTGTCGCACTCACTGGTGGCGCACGCCTACGGCCTGAGGGTGCACGGCATCACGCTGCACGTGTTCGGCGGGGTCTCACATCCGCTGGGCGCGCTGGAGATCTTGCAGGGCGCCTTCATCAGGCATGGCGTCATCACTTCACCAGCTTTCCCGTGGTGGATGGCGGCCGCGTGGCCGGCGTCGCCACGATCGATCAGGTCGAGGGCGTTCCGCGGAGCAGTGGATGCAGGCCCGGGCGGGGGACGTGATGCAGCCGCTGACGGACGACATGATCGCCTGCCCCGACGACGAAGTGCAGCAGGCGCTCCAGAAAGCGTCGGGCAACCGGCTCGGCCGGCTCGCCGTGCTCGACGGTTACCGGCTCGTCGGCTATCTCTAGGCCGCGGTGCGTCGATCCGCCTCGTCGGCGATCAGCGCGCGCACGGCGGCCGCGATGGCGTTGCGGCCGATGCCGTAATGCTCGAGCAGCGCGAGCGGTGGGCCGCTACGGGGCACCTCGCGGACGGCCAGGCGGTGGACGCGGACCCCGGACGGGCCGACTGCCTCCTGCACGGCGTCGCCCAGCCCGCCCTGCAGGTAGTGATCCTCCACCGTCACGATGGTGCCGCCGGCTGCCCGAGCGGATTCCAGCAGCCCGGCGGTGTCGACGGGCTTCACCGAGTACAGGTCGATGACCCGTACCGGCAGCTGCGCCGCCTGCAGCGCGTCGTAGGCCGCGAGCGCCTCGTGCAGCGTGATCCCGGCCGCCACGAGCGTGAGTCGGTCGTGCGCGCTGTGCCGGAGCACCTTCAGGCCGCCGATGTGGAACGACTCTCCCTCGGGGTAGACCGTGGGCGTCGCCATGCGGGTCGTGCGCACATAGGCCACGCCAGGATGGTCGGCCGCCAGCTCCACGCAGGCCTTGGTGGCCACCCCGTCGGCGGGGTAGAGGACGACGGCCCCCGGCACGGTGCGGAACAGCGCCAGATCCTCCAGCCCCATCTGCGAGGGCCCGTCCTCGCCGATGCTCACGCCGGCGTGGGAGCCACAGAACTTGACGTTGCTGGCGGAGATGCCCGCCATGCGGATCTGGTCGGCGGCGCGGGTGAGGAAGCAGGCGAACGTCGAGACGAAGGGGATCCATCCCTGAGCGGCCAGGCCGGCAGCCATGCTCACCATGTTCTGCTCGGCGATGAAACCCTCGACGAATCGCTCGGGATAGGCTTGCGCGAACCGCTCGGCAAACGTGGAGTTCTTCACATCGCCGTCCAACGCGACCAGGCGTGGCTCCCGCGCGCCGAGACGCACCAGCGCCTCCCCGTAGGCCTGACGCGTGGCGATGGCGCCCGCCGTGCCGGGCGAGGCGTCGACCGGCGCGGACGGCGTGACGGCGACCGCCAGCGCGGGGCGTGGGCGCGGGCGGAGCATGGGCGGCGGCGGCACATGATGCAGTCCCTGCTGTAGGCGCTCGATCGCCCGCGCGGCGGCGTCGGGCGGCAGCGCCTTGCCGTGCCAACCGTCCAGTCCCTCTATTCCTTCGATTCCTCGCCCTTTCACCGTACGGGCTACGATCGCGCTCGGCGTGCCCCGTCCCCGCTGGGCCCAACGCACGGCTTGCACGACGGCGCGCATGTCGTGGCCGTCGACGACCTGCGCCCGCCAGTTGAACGCGGCGAACCGGCGCCGGTAGGCCTCCACGTCGTGGCCGTACATGGTGGGTCCGGACTGGCCGAGCGCGTTGACGTCCACCACGGCGACGAGGTGGTCCAGGCGCGCATGGGCCGCGAGCTGGGCGGCCTCCCACACCGCGCCCTCGGCGGTCTCGCCGTCGCCGAGCAACACCCACACGCGGGCGTCATGACCGCTCAGGCGGGCGCCCAGCGCGAGCCCGACACCGACCGACAGACCCTGGCCCAGCGATCCCGTGGCCACGTCGACGAACGGCAGGCGCGGGGTGGGATGCCCTTCCAGATCGCTGTCGAGCTGACGCAACGTCGTGAGCTGCTCTCGCGAGAGCAGGCCGGCCTCGGCCCATGCCGCATAGAGCAAGGGAGCGGCGTGGCCCTTGCTCAGCACGAACCGATCGCTGGTCGGCGCGCGGGGCTGCTGGGGCTCGGTCCGGAGGGCGGTGAAGAAGATCGCCGCCACGAGGTCGGCGGCTGAGGCGCAGCTCGTGGGATGTCCGCTGCGCGCGGCGGTGGTGGCCCGGATGCAATCGATCCGCAGCCGGGTGGCGATGTCCTCCAGGGCGTGGATCAGGCCGTCGGAGATCTTGGACATCGCCATGGTCACACCCTACCTCCACGCGGACGGCGGCGCCACCGGACGAGAATCTTGAAGTCATGCCACGGCGGGGTTCGCTTCGACCGGGGCTCGTTCGGGCTCACCCCTCACCCGGGACCTGCGAACAGTCGAGCCACCGGACCGTGTCACGGCACCGGTCCCCCGTCACGCGAGATCAGCGTATCACGCACGGTTGAAGAGGCCGCACGAGGCCTCGCGACCAGCGCGGCGATCCCGAGGGCGGCGATCTGGGCCATGGCGATATCCACGAAGATGACCTCGCGGGCGATGACGTGGATGCCCAAGTAGGCGTGGATGCCCGTGAGGACCAGGCACATGAGGAACGGCGCCCACAGCGTGGCGATCAGGCATTTCATCCTCGAACCCTTCGCCCGCCCTCGACACGCACCTCACCCCGCGCGTAGGGATCGATCTGGCCGAAGAACATCAGCTCGATCTCGCGCGGAAAGAACCGGTTCTCGCGCCCGGCGAAGGTCCCGGCCTGATGTTGCCGACGAAGTCACCGACCACGCCGAGGCCGAACAGGAGCTGCCCCGGCCGGCGCTCGCCGTAGAGCGAGAACGGCTGGCGCGGGCGCGTCAACTCGCCCGGGGGCGGAGGCGCCTGTCCCGGCGGCGCCTGGACCACCGCTGGAGAGTCCGGCGCCGCCCAGGCCGGGAACCCGATGACGACACCGATGACAATCGCAACCATACGCCCGTGCATGAGATCCTCCCGCGCTCGACGAAGATGGCGGCCCGGCCGAGTACCGGGTCTCCGGGACGATGGAACGAGCGAGGACGCGGGCTAGCGGAGGGGAGGAGCGCGGAAGCGAACGCCGGCGGGCAGCGCGACGGCCGGGCTGCCGACGAGCGACACGCAGGAGGCGCGCGGGTGAGCGCCTCCTGCACACTCCGGACAATTGACGGCGGCGTCAAACCCGTGCACAGTGCAACATACGGAAAACGGTTCGGGCGAGAGTGGCGGAACTGGCAGACGCGCTGGACTTAGGATCCAGTGGGCCAAACCCTTGGGGGTTCGACTCCCCCCTCTCGCACCAAACGCCCCGCCGGCTGAAGCGCTCCGCTGACCTGTTCGCGCCGGGTCGTCTGGCCATGACGGCGGAACTCGCCCGGCTGGTATAATCCGGCTGGTCTCAGACCTCCGATGGAGAGTGGATGAAGGTCGCGGTCGAAACGCTGGAAGGTTGCAAGCGGCGGCTGGCTGTGGAAGCGCCGGCCGATGTCGTGCAGCAGGAGTGGGAACGAGCCTATGGCCGGGTGCAGAAGCAGGCGCGGCTGCCCGGCTTTCGCAAGGGGCACGTCCCCCGCTCCCTCGTCAAGGCGCACTTCGCCGATGACGTGCGCCGCGAGGTAGCCCAGCACCTGATCCCCGACGTCTACCAGCAGGCGCTGGCCGAGGCGCGGTTGGATCCCGTCGACGAGCCTGACCTCCAGGACGTCCGCCTCGAGGAGAATGCGCCGCTGTCCTTCGTGGCCGTGGTCGAGGTCAAGCCGCCCATCGACGTCGACGCCGACAAGAGCCTGGGGGTGCAACACGCCCCGCGCCCGGTGACCGACGCCGAGGTCGACGAAGCGCTCGAGCACATACGAGAGCGGCACGCGCAGTTCGTGAGCGTGGACCGGGCGGCCGCCCCCGGCGATCTCGTCCTGATGGACTACGTCCTGACTATCGAGGGGCAGGCGCCGTCGCAGCAGAGCGGCTACGCCTTCCTCGTCGGTGACGGCTCGGTGCTGCCCGAGGTCGATCAGGCGGTGGCCGGTATGGGGGCCGGCGAAGAGCGCACCGTGGCCGTCCGGCTCCCCGATGACCACCGCCAGGAGGCGCTGCGGGGGCGCCCGGGCACGGCCGCGGTCAAGGTCGTGGAGGTCAAGGAAAAGGTCCTGCCCGAGCTCAATGACGATCTCGCCAAGTCAGCGGGCGACTTCGAGACCCTGGCTGCGCTGCGGGCCGAGGTGCAGAAGCAGCTGGAAGCGCGGCGGGCCGCCGAGGACCGCCACAGCCTCGAGGAAAAGATCGTCGATGCCTTGCTGGCCGCCCACCCGTTCGCCGTGCCGGAATCCATGATCGTGCGCCAGGTCGCGCACCAGGTGGAGCACGCCCGGGAGCGGTTGCGGCGCCAGGGCGTCGATCCCGACGCCATGCCGTGGGACTACCCCAAGCTCATGGGCGAGCTACGTCCCGGGGCCGAGCGAGCCGTTCGCCGCGCGTTGCTGCTGGAGGCCGTGGCCGAGCGGACGGGCCTGACGCCGGCCGAGCCCGACGTGGACGCCGAGGTCGACCGGATCGCGCAAGCCACACAGCGTCCCACCCCGGCCGTCCGGCGTATGATGGAGAAAAGCGGCGATCTCGAGCGCCTGCGACTGAGCCTCCGGGAGCGTATGACCCTGGACCTCCTGATCGAGCGGGCGACGATCCACGCATGAAGGAGAAGCTCATGGCCCTGGTACCGATGGTGGTCGAGCAGACCCCGCGCGGTGAGCGCGCGTTCGACATCTTCTCGCGGCTGCTCAAGGAACGGATCATCTTCCTGCCCACGTTCATCGAGGACGAGCTGGCCAACCTGGTCATCGCCCAGATGCTCTTCCTGGAGGCCGAGGACCCGGACAAGGATGTCTACCTCTATATCAACTCGCCGGGTGGCTCGGTCACCGCGGGGATGGCCATCTACGACACCATGCAGTATGTGAAGCCGGCCATCGCTACAATCTGCATGGGTCAGGCCGCCTCCATGGGAGCGCTGCTGCTGGCGGCGGGCGCGCGGGGCAAGCGCTTCGCGCTGCCGCACGCGCGCATCATGATCCACCAGCCGTTGGGCGGCGTGCAGGGGCAGGCCACCGACATCGACATCCAGGCTCGCGAGATCCTCCGGATGCGCGAGGAGATCAACCGGATTCTGGTCCACCACACCGGTCAGTCGATGGAGCGGATCGAGCGGGACACCGATCGGGACTTTTTCATGACCGCCGAGCAGGCCAAGGACTATAGAATCGTCGACGAGGTGATCTCCTCCAAGCCGACGACGCGCGCCGTCAGCGAGCAGGCGGCGCTCACGGCCCAGGCCCAGAAGTAGGCCTGCCGGCCGGAGGAAGCTGGTCCACTGATGGCACGCACACGAGAGGGCAATGGCGCGCTGAAATGCTCGTTCTGCGGCAAGAGTCAGAACGACGTCCGCAAGCTCATCGCCGGCCCCACCGTCTACATCTGCGACGAGTGCATCGAGCTCTGTAACGACATCATCGCGGAGGAGTGGGAGGAGGAGAAGAGCCGGGAGATCCGGAGCCTCCCCAAGCCCGCGGAGATCAAGACCGTCCTCGATCAGTACGTGGTCGGCCAGGAGCGGGCCAAGAAGATCCTGGCCGTCGCCGTCCACAATCACTACAAGCGCATCGAATCGGGCGGCGATGCCGGCGACGTGGAGCTGCAGAAGTCCAACATCCTCCTCATCGGCCCGACCGGCTCCGGCAAGACCTTGCTGGCCCAGACGCTGGCCAAGGTCCTGCGCGTGCCCTTCACCATCGCCGACGCCACCACCCTCACCGAGGCCGGCTACGTGGGCGAGGACGTGGAGAACATCATCCTCCGCCTGCTCCAGGCCGCCGATTACGACGTGGAGCGCGCCGAGCGAGGCATCGTCTATATCGACGAGATCGACAAGATCGCGCGCAAATCGGAGAATCCGTCGATCACCCGCGACGTGTCCGGCGAAGGGGTGCAGCAGGCTCTGCTCAAGATCCTGGAGGGGACCGTCGCCAACGTGCCGCCCCAGGGGGGCCGCAAGCATCCCCACCAGGAGTTCATCCAGGTCGACACGTCGGACGTCTTGTTCATCTGCGGCGGCGCGTTCGTCGGCCTCGACAAGAGCATCGAACAACGGGTTGGCCGGTCAGGCATGGGATTCGGCGCCGAGATCAAGAGCCGGGAGGAGCGGCGGGTGGGCGACCTGCTGGCCATGGTCCAGCCCGAGGACCTCCTCAAGTACGGGCTGATCCCGGAGTTCGTGGGCCGGCTGCCCGTGGTGGCCACGTTGCACGATCTCGACGAACAGGCGCTGGTCCGCATCCTCAAAGAGCCGCGCAACGCGATCATCAAGCAGTACCAGAAGTACTTCGAGCTGGAAAAGGTTCGCCTGCGCTTCACCGACGACGCGGTCGTGTCCATCGCCAAGGAGGCGCTGAAGCGGGGCACCGGCGCCCGTGGCCTGCGCGCCATTCTGGAAGAGGTCATGCTGGAGATCATGTACGAGCTGCCGTCGATCCAGGGCCTCAAGGAGTGCGTGATCACCCGCGAGGTCATCCTGAGTCACGAGCGGCCCGTGCTGGTGTCGGAAGCGAAGGAGCAGTCGGCTTGAACTCGGAGGGGGGCTTCGCCCCCCTTCCGACGGCGCTGCGGGCCTGACGGCCCGCTCGCGCCTGCCTCCCCCCAAGGATCGATCGCGCGGGCGAAGCCCGCGCTCGAAAGCAGCAGATGAGCGGGACGCTCTATGTCGTGGCGACTCCCATCGGGAATCTGGAGGACATCACTTTGCGCGCGCTGCGGGTGCTCAGGGAGGTGGATTTGATTGCGTGTGAGGATACGCGGCGGACGCGAGGGTTGCTGAGCCACTTCGATATTCACACGCCGACCATCTCCTATTTCGAAGGCAACAAGGTGGCCCGGGGCCGGGAGCTCGTGCGGCGACTGCAGGAGGGCCAGTCGGTGGCCCTGGTGACCGATGCCGGCACGCCGGGCGTGTCCGACCCGGGTTTTCTCCTCGTGCGTGAGGCGCGGGCCGCCGGGCTCGCCGTCGTGCCGGTCCCGGGCGCGACGGCGGTGGCGACGGCGCTGAGCGGGGCCGGCGTCCCCGCCGACCGCTTCCTCTTCGAAGGTTTCCTGCCCATCAGGCCGGGCCGGCGGCTCACGCGCCTGCGCGCGCTCCAGGCTCTGGAGACGACGATCGTGCTCTACGAGTCTCCCCACCGCATCCTGGCTACCCTGGACGCGATCGCCGAGGTGTTCGGCGAGCGAGAGATCGTGGTGGCGCGGGAGCTCACCAAGCAGTTCGAGGAACTCGTCAGCGCGCCGCCCGCGGCCCACCTGGCCCGGCTGGGCGCCGGAGCCATCCGCGGCGAGTTCACCCTCGTGATCCCGGCCCGCTGAGCCGACCGCGTCGCCGCTCGGCCGTTTGTCGGGGCCCGGGCCGGCGCGTATACTTCGAGCGATGCGCGTTCCCAAGGCGCTGACCATCGCCGGCTCGGACTCGGGCGGCGGGGCCGGCATCCAGGCGGACCTCAAGACGTTCTCGGCCTTCCGCGTGTTCGGCATGTCCGTGCTGACGGCGGTGACGGCGCAGAACTCCCTCGGCGTGCAGGCCGTCTTCAACCTGCCCCCGGCCTTCGTCGGGGAGCAGCTCGACGCCGTGCTGGCCGATTTCGGAGCCGACGCGGTGAAGATCGGCATGCTGTCCACGGCGCCCATCATCGGCGTCGTGGCCGAGCGGTTGCGGGGCGCCCGTCATGATCGCGTGGTGCTCGATCCGGTCATGATCGCAAAATCAGGGGACCCGCTGCTGCAGCCCGACGCCCGGACGGCGCTGATCGCCGAGATGCTGCCCCTGGCCCTGGTGGTCACGCCGAATCTCCACGAGGCGGCGGCGCTGGCCGAGATGCCGGTCGAGAGCGAGCCCGACATGATCGAGGCGGCGCGGCGGATCGTCGCCCGCGGCGCCCGCACGGCGCTGGTCAAGGGCGGTCACCTCAAGGATGCGGCGACCGACATCCTGTGGGACGGCCGCGCGCTCACCCGCTTCCCCGGGCCCCGGCTCGATTCGGCCAACACCCACGGCACCGGATGCACGTTCTCGTCGGCCATCGCGGCCGGGCTGGCGCGTGGCCGGGCGCTGGAGGCGGCCGTCGGCGACGCCAAGGCCTACGTGACCGCGGCGATCCGCGAGGGCTTCCAGGTCGGGCATGGCGTGGGGGCCCTCCGCCACTTCGTGGAGCGCTGGTAGGCGAATGGCACACGTGGTCAGCGACAAGATGTCGTTCATGGAGCATCTCGGCGAGCTCCGCACCCGGATCGTGCGGAGCCTCATCGCCCTCCTCGTCGGCCTCGTGGTCACCTTCCCGCTGAGCCAGCGCATCGTCGACTGGCTGGCCCAGCCGATCCAGGCCACGGGCAACAACCTCGTCTTCCTGGCCGTCACCGAGGCCTTCTGGGTGCAGATGAAGGTCGCCCTCCTCACCGGGCTCTTCCTGGCCTCGCCGGCCATCCTCTGGCAGGTATGGGCGTTCATCTCGCCCGGACTCTACGGGCACGAGAAGAAGTACGCCGCCCCGTTCGTGATTGTCGGCTCCCTGCTCTTCGTGGCCGGGGGCGCCTTCTCGCTGAAGATCGTCTCGCCTTACGCCGTCCAGTTCTTGTTGTCGTTCAGTCGACCCGGGTTGACGCCGATGATCTCCATCGGCAGCTACATCGACTTCTTGCTGAAGTTCACCCTGGCCTTCGCCCTCGTGTTCGAGCTACCGCTGGCCATCACGCTGGCCGCCCGCCTGGGGCTGGTGACGCCCAAGGCGCTGGCCCGGAACCGGAAATACGCGGTGCTGGGGGCCTTCGTGGCCTCCGCCGTGCTAACCCCCACGCCGGACGCCTTCAACCAGATGCTGATGGCCGGCCCCCTCATCCTCCTCTACGAGATCGGGATCATCTCCGCCCGCATCTTCTCGCGGCGCGCCAGGCCCGCCCCGGCCGGGGAAGAGACGCCCGCATGACCCGGTAATGGAGTTCGAAGCGCTGAACCTGCCCGAGCCGGTCATGCGGGGCATCCGCGAGGCCGGCTTCGTCACCACGACGCCCATCCAGGAAGCCACCCTGCCCCTGGCGCTGAAGGGCAAGGACCTGGCTGGACAGTCGCAGACCGGCACGGGCAAGACGGCGGCGTTTCTCATCGCCGCCTTCGCTCGACTCCTGCGCGAGGACGAGCGGTCCGGCCGGCCGTCCGACGGTCCCCGGGTGCTGGTCATCGCTCCGACCCGCGAGCTCGTGGTCCAGATCGAGTCCGATGCCCGCTTGCTGGGCAAGTTCACGCCGTTCCGGATCCTCAGCGTCTACGGGGGAATCGACTACAACCGGCAGCGCGAGGCGCTGCGGGAAGGCTGCGACATCCTGGTCGGCACGCCGGGCCGGCTCATCGACTATCTCAAGCAGCACGTGTGGTCCCCGCGCCGGGTCGAGGTGCTGGTCATCGACGAGGCCGATCGGATGTTCGACATGGGGTTCATCGCGGATCTGCGCTTCATCCTCCGCCGCCTGCCTCAGCCGGAGCATCGCCAGTCCTTCCTCTTCTCGGCCACCCTGTCCTTTCGGGTGCTGGAGATCACCTGGGAGTTCATGAACAACCCGGCCCAGATCTCAATTGCACCCCGGCAGAAGACGGTGGAGAAGGTCGAGCAGGGCCTCTTTCACGTGGCCCGCGAGGAGAAGTTTCCGGTGCTCCTGGGCCTCCTGCGGCGGGAGGGCGGCGACCGCATCCTCATCTTCAGCAACACCCGGGAGGAGGCGCGCCGGCTCGAGGACCGCCTGACCCGCAACGGCTGGGAGGCCCGGGCCCTGACCGGCGACGTCGACCAGAAGAAGCGGCTGCGGCTCCTCAATGACTTCAAGGAGGGCCGGCTCCCGGTCCTCGTCGCCACCGACGTGGCCTCGCGCGGGCTGCATATCGAGGCGGTCAGCCACGTGATCAACTGGGACCTGCCCGAGGACGCCGAGGACTACATCCACCGGATCGGCCGCACGGCCCGGGCCGGAGCGGGCGGCAAGGCGATCAGCCTCGTCGACGAGGTGAGCGCGCTCCGCATCGAGGCCATCGAAAAGTTTCTGAATCAGAAGATCCCGGTGGAGTGGGCGGAGGAGGACCTCATGGTCACCGAGATCCCGCCCACGCCCGAGGAGCGGCGGCGCTACGCCGAAGAGCGTCGAGCTCGGCTTGCCGGCCGCCGTGATGGCGAGCGTGGCCGCGGGGGCGACCGCCGTTCCCGTGAGCGTGGCCGCGAGCGCCGAGCGGACGCCGGCCCGGTCCGTCAGCCGCCCCCCGGGCCTCCCCCGGTGGGTACGGCGCCGGCCGGCGACGTCGCGGCCGGCCAGCGCCGTCGCCGCCGGCGTAGCCGGCGTCGCCGGGGCCCACGGCCGGGCGGTCCGGCGCCTTCGAGTTGAGGCGCAGCACCTGTGGCAGACTCTAGCCGGAGGTCACGATGAAGAGTTGGGTGACGTTGGCGCTGCTGATCGTCGGGGCGTGGGCCACCGCGCTGCCGGGCGGGGCGGCGGCGCATCACGGATGGAGCGGCTACGACAGCAGTACGCCGTTGAATCTGACCGGGGAGGTCAAGGAGTCGGGCTACGAGCACCCGCACGGCCACATGAGGCTGGAGGTGCCGGGCAAGACGTGGCTCGTCGTGCTGGCCCCGCCCTCGCGTATGGAGCGGCGTGGCCTCCCGCCCTCGGACCTGGCCGTCGGGACCAAGGTCACCGTGGTCGGCTACCCCAACCGCACCGATCCCATGGAGATGCGCGCCGAGCGCATCACCGTCAACGGCAAGACCGTCCAGCTTCGTTGAGAGGCGCACCCAGACCAGCCCACCCTCGGTTCTTCCGGGCTCGCGCCCTCGGTGAATAGTTGACCCATTCGCCGACCGGCCCCGCCTGGCTCGTCTGGCTCGAGACGACCGCCCTGGCGGACGCCATGCGCCAGTGGCTGTGGCTCTACCCGATCGTGGAGATCGTCCACATCGTCGGCATCGTGCTCCTGGTCGGTGCCGCCGCCATGTTCGACCTCCGGCTGCTGGGGCTCTCGCGCCGCCTGCCCGTCGCCGACATGGCGCGCCACCTGTTGCCGTGGGCGCGCCTGGGATTGGGCATCGTCGCGGTGACGGGGGCCACGATGTTCGTGGCCCACGCGACGGAGTTCGCCGACAACCCGGCGTTCAAGCTCAAGCTGGGTCTGATCGCCGCGGCCTGTCTCAACGCGGTCGCCTTCCACCGCTGGCCGTTCCGCGCCGTGAGCGCCTGGAACGTCGTGGCCGACACACCTCTGGCCGCGAAGTGCGCGGCCGTGCTGTCGCTGTCCCTGTGGACGGGCGTGATCTCCTGCGGCCGGCTGCTCGCGTATTTGTGACGTCACCCGCTGGCCCGGGTTCCGAGACCGGGCCCGGGGCCCATCACCGGCGCAGTGTCATCCGGCGCGAGTGCCGGCGTCGAACGGCTTGCCGGCGCGCGCCTCGCTGGGGTGCTGGACCAGCGACAGGCTGCGGGCAGATCTGGGTGAACGGGACCGGGAGGGACGCGAGGCCGTCTTGCGCGACAGACCAAGGGGGGTCGGCATCGCCCCCGACCTGCTGGCAGAGACCCTGGGCGACGGTGTCTTGTTGGTGGCGCTGACCGGTTACGGTGATAGCGACAGCCGCCGGCGGACAGCCGAGGCCCGGTTCGATCACCACGTCGTCAAACCGGTCGACCCGGTGGAACTCGTGCAGTTGCTGACCCGGGCGAGGAAGGAACTACCCGCCTACAAGGCGGCTAGTCAGCTCGCCCCGCGGACTCAGGCGGTGACGGGGACTCCCCGAGATCGGGAGACTCCCCGAGAGCACGTGGATGCAGGACGTCGATCGCCCAGGCGGCATCGAGGCGCTCTCCCAGCCAGCCGGGGCACGACGTCCGCGGGTGGATGTTGAGCCCCTGCGCGACGTGGCCGGATCGAAGAGCGTCCGCCGGATCGGTCGGCACGGCGGCCGGCGGTGGCACCTCGGCGAGGAGCCGGCCGTCGGGCCACTGGAACCGGAGCGTGCCGTCGGGCTGGCGATCGACCTGAAAGCCCTCCTCGTGGACCGCGCGGTGGTGCCGGCGACAGACCAACGTGAGATTCGAGAGCGTGGTGGGGCCGCCCTGTGCCCAGTGCCTGATGTGGTGCCCCTGGCCGAACCGCACGCCGCAGCCGGGAAAGCGGCAGCCGCGGTCGCGATGCTGCAGCGCTCTGCGCAGGGCGGGTGGGATGGTGCGCGTCCGGGCGCCGACCTCCAGCAGGCGGCCGTCTTTGTCGTGGCGCATGATCACCCGGCTGGCATCGCAGGCCAAGCGCTGAGACGTTCCAGCTGGAACGCGCGTGCCCTCCTCAAGCACCGACTGGCCCGGTGCATCGGCATCCGCCAGGACCTCGGCGTCGACGTGGACGACCACCTGGTAATGCTTGCCCGGAGCCCCGGGATCGAGCCCCTGGTGCAGGGCCGTCTCGGCCAGTAGCGCCAGGGCGTCGGCCTGCTGCTGGGCCAGGGTGGAGATGTCCGGGACGACCGGAGACGTTCCCGCGGCAGTGTCGGGGGTCGACGTCGGGGTGCCACCCAGTGCCGGCGCAGTCGACGTTCCTGCAGGAACGCCGGCCGGAGACGTTCCAGCTGGAACGTCGCCCGGGTCGGTGGCGCGCGCTTTTTGATACAGCGCCTCACGGGCGGCGGCCAGCGCCTGCATGACCAGCGCGCCGACCTCGGGCTCCAGCCGCCCCCGCAGAACCACCATGCCGTCCTCATCGTGATACACGTGCAGCGCTCGGCTCTTGTGCCGCTGTGCCGCTTCCCGGGCCTCGGCCTGCCGGTCGACTTTCCGCCAGCCCCGCACGATCCTTTCGACGTGTTCGGCCGTCCCGGCCCGCCCGACGGCGAGCAGCCGCTCTTCGGTCACCGGGCTGGCGACACGTGTCAGGGCCCGGACCTTCGAGTACGAGAGCTCCCCGCGGGCGAGCGCCTGGGCCAGCAACGGCAACGTCCCGAGAGCGCGCGCCACGCGCACGTGCTCACGGGCAGCGCCGGAAGCGAGTCCGATCCGCCAGGTCAACCAGTGGGCGCAGGACTTGAACCCGTTGCCCCAGCCGCCGCGGGCGTCGAACTCGCGAATGAGATCCAGGAGGCGGGCGATGGCGGCGTCCAGGTGGGCCGCCAGCTCAGCGATCTCGTCGCCCAGCCGGTCGAGCTCTGCGGTGCGATCGTCGGTGGGAACACGAATCGGCGAGTGAATCTCCATGCCGCCCCCCTTCGTTGGGGCGACTTTACACTCCGATTTCGGCGCCACCGGGACGGCGCGATGCGCAGTGATCTCGCAGAAATCAAGTTCTTTGCGAGACACGAACCTCCGGCGGGCTTGTACGGGTGCCAGCGGGCCGCTGGGCCGCTATTTCGGAGTCACTCGCGAAGCGCGGTCAGCCCGAAAACAAACCCTGTCAAGAGCTAAGTTCAGATACACCCGTTCCTGCGGAGCGACGTACGGCACGTCCGGTACGGCCGTGTTCTGACCCGTCTCGAGCATCCGGGGGCTCCGCCGACAGCCCCCACATCCGTTCGGCTCGGTAGGCTTTCTTTCCCGGACGAGCAGCCGATCACAATCGCAGGCTGCGGACGGCAACACGTCACCTGGCTTTCGACGCCGACGCTTTCGGTCGGCGGATCACGCTCACCTCTGGAGCGCTGAAGGAATGCGCCCCGGCACGAATCCAACACATCGTAGGGTTCCGCCTGAGGGTGTCAAGCCGACGGCTCGCTCTGCTCACAGCGCCATCAGGGCGCGGGCGCGGCCGTGCGGGGGCTGATCGGCGCGCATGGTGTCCGGGTTCACGCCGCGCCGCAGCGCCAGGTGATACGTGAAGAGCTGCAACGGCACGACGGTGAGGATGGGCGAGAGCAGCTCGTTCACCGGGGGAATGGCGATCGTCTCGGCCGCAAGCGCGCTGATCTCCTGGTCGTCCTCCTGCACGAGGGCCACGACCGGCGCGCCCACCTCCTTCGCCGCGCGGGCCACGGTCAGGCAGCGCTCGTAGGAGCGGCCGGGCGGGGCGATGACGAACACGACGTCGCGGGGGTCCAGCGCCGCCCACGGCCCGTGCAGGAACTGCTCGCAGTTGTAGCCGACCGTTACCGCGTGATTGGCCTCGTTCATCTTGAGGGCGCCCTCGAGCGCGGTCGCCGTGTTGGGGCCGCCTCCCACGAAGCAGTAGCAACGGCGGTCGGCGAAGCGCGCGGCCAGGTCGTCCCAGGCCTCCTGGCCGAGCAGCGTCGCGAGGTGGTCGGGAATGCCATCCAGGTCGCGACGCACCCCGTGATCGCCGCCGAGCGCGGCGGCCAGGGCCGCCAGCAAGGACATCGCGCACGTGTAGCTCACGGTGTGGGCGGCGGAGGATTCCTGCTCCACCGTGCGTAGCGTGTAGTCGGCGATGGCCAGGCCCTCGCCGCTGCCCTTGCCGGTGATGACCAGGGCCACGCCGCCGCCGGCTTTGGCCGTGGCCAGCGCCTCCAGGGAGAAACGCTTCGTGCCGCGGTGGCTGACCACGATCGCGCCCGTCCTGGGATCGGGCCCCGCCCAGTAGTTCTGGAACTCGAACGAGTGGAAGGCGCGGACGCGATGGCCGAGGCGGCCGACATGGGCCAGCAGCAGCTCGCCGACCAGGGTGGCGTGCCAGGAGGTTCCGATGCCCGAGAGCAGTACGCGGTCCATGGCCCGCAGGCGGTGGGCGGCCTCGTCCAGCACCGCTTCCTGCCCGCGGAGGACGAGGCGCAGGGCGCCGGGCTGGGCGTAGATGGCGTCGTGCATGTAGTAAGGATGGCCGGAGCGCGGGGGCGGTGGTGTCCAGGTCATGGCGCGGACTGTAGGCAGGGGCGCCACGAGGTGTCAACAATCATCGCGCGCCGGCTCCGGGCAGCCGGGCGCCATCGTGTATAGTGACGCCGGTTCGATTCCCGTCCCTGTCGCGGGACGGCGACCGGGAGCAGGGCATGACACACGCGCCGAGCGAGACCGACGTCGTCAAGATGATCGACAGCATGAGCAACTGGGGCCGCCGGGGCGCTCATGCTGACCATTGCCCCGCTCCGCTTGCAGAACGCCACCGGCTCGCCGGTGAATCCGATCGCCGTCTTCTGAGCCGTGAGTGAAGTGAGCCCGTTCCACGCCGTCAACATCGGCCCCCGGGAACGGCGCCGGCGACTAGCACTCGGTATCGGCATGCTGGCCGTCGGCGTCATCGTCGTGGTCGCCCTCATCGCCGGCGACGCGACGCCGGCCTGGCTGCTCCTCGCCTTTCCCTTGTTCCTCGCCGGGGCGTTGGGGATCGTTCAGGCTCGCCAGGGGACTTGAGTGCGACTCGCCGCGCGCGGCGCGCGTGACATGGACGCCGGGCCCGAGGCCGTGCCCGACTCGGAGGAAACCCGCCTGCTCCGAGCCCAGGCCATCCGGGTCTACACCGCGTCGTTCGCAGGAGCCCTGCTCCTCACGGCTCTCGGCGTGCTGGTGGCGGGTCTGTGGGAGTGAGCCGACCGGCCGACGGCCGCGGCGCGGCTTGTGGGCATGTACCCGGCATGTAATACTTCCGGCCCAAGATGAGCGGGACGCGTGCCGTGTTGGGCCGCGGCGGGTAGTTTCGCGCCGTGCGAGCGCGGGATCTGCTGCCTGCCTGTTTCCTGCTGTTCACCGCGCTGCTCGTCTGGCCGCTCCTGAGCATCCCCAACCGGGCCGTCCTGGTGGCCGGGCTCCCCTCCCTGGTGCTCTACCTGTTCGTCATCTGGATGATCATCGTCGCCGCGCTGGTCTGGGCGGCCCGGCGCGGGAATGGGGACGGCCCATGAGGGCCACTCCGCTCGTCGCCGTCCTCCTGGCCTACCTCGTCTTCCTGTTCCTGGTTGCCGCCGTCGCCGAACGCTTCCGCCACCGGCTCATGGCGCCGCGCCTGCGCACCCTGACCTACGTGATGGCCATCTCGGTCTACTGCACGGCGTGGACGTTCTATGGCAGCGTGGGCCTGGCCGCCAACCGCGGGCTGGAGTTCCTCACCATCTATCTGGGGCCGGCCCTGGTCGCGCTGATGTGGCCAACGGTGCTCCGCAAGCTGGTCCGCGTCGCCAAGGAGCAGCGGATCACCACGATCTCGGATTTCATCGCCAGCCGCTACGGCAAGTCGGCGTCGCTGGGCACCCTGGTGGCGGCGCTGGTCGTGTGCGGGATGATTCCCTACATCGCGCTCCAGCTCAAGGCGGTGACAGTGACGTTCCAGATGATGATCCGGGAGGACTCGGTGCTGTCGGGGTACGACCCCGCGATCCTGGTGGCCGGCACCCTGGCCCTCTTCGGCATCCTGTTCGGCGCGCGCAACCTCGACTTCACGCGCCAGCAGACGGGGCTCATGACGGCAGTGGCGGTGGAGTCCCTCGTCAAGCTGGTCGCCTTCCTGGCCGTCGGGGCCTTCGTCACCTGGGGGCTCTTCGACGGATTCGCCGCGATCTTCGCCCGGATCGTCGAGCACCCCGAGTGGTCGGCGCTCGTCACCCTGGGCGCGGCGCCCACCGCCTCCTACGACCGCTGGGCGGCGATGCTCCTGGTCTCGATGGCGGCGGTGATGTTCCTGCCCCGGCAGTTCCACGTGCTGGTGGTGCAGAATCCGGACGAACGCGACGTGCACACCGCGGCCTGGGCCTTCCCACTGTACCTGCTGGCCATCAACGCGTTCGTGCTCCCCATCGCCTTTGCCGGCCTGCTCACCTTCGGGAGCGGGACGGCGGCGGACAGCTTCATCCTGGCCTTGCCGCTGCACGCTGGGACGGAGCTGATGGCCGTCATCGTCTTCCTGGGCGGCTTCTCGGCCGCCACGGCGATGATCGTCGTCGACTCGCTGGCGCTCTCCAAGATGATCTCCAACGATATCGTGCTGCCCATCGTCCTGCGGCGCCGCCACCTCGAGGAAGTCTACTGGGTCGGCCTGGCCTCGACCCGGCTGGGCATCCTGGTCGTCGTCATCCTGGGCTACCTCTGGGCTCACTTCGAGCGCGGCCAGTTCCTGCTGGTCGAGATGGGGTTGCTCTCGTTCATCGCGGTCGCTCAGTGCGCCCCGGCCGTGCTCCTCGGGCTGTACTGGCGGCGGGGCTGCCGCACGGGCGCGCTGACCGGCATCTCCCTGGGCTTCGCGCTGTGGTTCTACACGCTCATCATCCCGGCCCTGGTGAAGGAGGGTGTGCTGCCGATCTCTGTCCTCGAGCAGGGGCCGTTCGGCTTCTGGTGGCTGCGCCCGACGGCGTTGCTGGGCCTGGAGGGCCTGAATCCCCTCAGCCACGGCGTGTTCTGGTCGCTGCTCCTCAACATCGGCTCCTACCTGCTGGTGTCGGTCATCGCCACCCAGGACGCCGACGAGCGCGCCCAGGCGGTGGCCTTCGTCGGGGGCGCCGCGGTGGAGCCTTCGCGAACGCCGGCCATCCTCTCGGTGCCCGAGATCGAGCGCCTGCTCCACCTCTACGTGCCCGCCGAGGAGGCGGACGCCATCCTGCGCGAGTTGCTGGTCGGCAAGGCTCCGCGGGAGCTGTCACTGCCGGACCTGCTCGACCTGCGCATCCGCCTGGAACGGATCATGGCCGCCTCGCTGGGCGCGGCGGCGGCGCGTTACATCATCGAGGACCGCTTCACCATCTCCAAGCAGGAGGCCAGTCAGCTGGTCGAATCCTTCCAGGCCATGCAGCGGTTGTTGCGGCAGAGCGAGCAGCTGCTGGCATCCGTCGTCGAGAGCGTCGACGACTGCATCTTCACCACCGACATCGACGGGCGGCTGATCACCGTCAATCGGGCCGGCCAGCGGCTGCTGGGCCTGAGCGCCGGTGCCACGCCCGGCCAGAGCTACCTCGACGTGCTGGACGAAGCCGATCGACGCAGAGTCGGCCCGGCCATCGAGCAGGCCGTCGCCGACGGGCGGGCCTGGCGCGGCAACGTCAGCGCCCTCACGCGCAGCCGCCAGAGATTCCCCGCCCACCTGGCCATCGCCTGCGTCTTCGACGCCCAGCGGCGGGTCCTGGGCACGGTCGGCGTCCTGCGCGACCTCACCGAGCAGGTGGCGACCCAGCAGCGGCTGATCCAGCGGGAGAAGCTGGCCTCCCTGGGAGAGATGGCGGCCGGCGTGGCCCACGAGATCCGCAACCCGCTGGGCGGGATCAAGATGGCCACCCGCTTGCTCGCCTCGGGGGAGTTCAGCCGCGGTCGCATTCCGCAGGAGATGGCCCACACCATCGTGACGGGCATCGCCGAGATCGAGCGGATCATCACCGATCTGCTCGACTACGCCCGGGAGACCCGGCTCGATCCCCAGGAGTACCCGCTGGGCCTCATCCTGGGGCCGGTGGTCGCCGCGGCCGCCACCGAGGGCGAGCAGCGCGGCGTGCAGGTGAGGGCGGAAGGTCTGGAGGACGACCTCGTCGCCGCGGTCGACGGACCGCGCCTGCGGCAGGTCGTCAGCAATCTCATGAAGAACGCCCTGGAGGCGACCGAGCGCCATCCCCAGGGCCGGGTCACCGTCCGCCTGTACCAGCGGTACTCCGCCGCCGTGGTGGAAGTCGCCGACAACGGCGTGGGGATCGATCTCGAGCATCGAGACAAGATCTTCCTGCCCTTCTTCACCACCAAGCCGACGGGCACGGGGCTCGGCATGGCCATCGTCAAGAAGATCATGGATCTGCACGGCGGCGAGATCGAGGTCGACAGCCGGCCGGGCCAGGGCACGACGGTCCGGCTCGTCTTCCCGCCGGCCCCGCTGGCGGCGTCAACCAGGGTCGGATAGGAGGGAGTCCATGAAGCGTCGCGTCCTGATCGTCGAAGACGACCAGATCTTCTTGCGGCCGCTGCAACGGACGCTGGAGATCGAGGGCTACGAGGTCCTGGTGGTGGCCAGCGGGGAGGAGGCCATCGACGCGCTCAAGAGGGACGACGTGGACCTGGTCCTCACCGACAAGCGGCTGCCCGGCGTGGACGGCGTCGACCTGGTCCGGCGGCTCAAGGCCGAGCATCCCGACCAGGCCGTGGTCGTGATGACCGCCTACGGCACCATCGAGTCCGCCGTGGAGGCCATGCGGCTGGGCGCGTCCGACTACCTGGTCAAGCCCTTCGAGACGGCCGAAGTGTTGATGGTGATCCGGCACGCCATCGAGTTCCAGGAGCTGCGGGCGGCCAGCCGGGCCAGCCTGCGCCGGAATCAGGAGCAGTTCACGCTGGGCAACGTGCTGGCCCGGTCCGAAGCCATGCAGGAAGTCTTCGAGCTCCTGCGCTCGGTGGCCGAGATGGACACCACCGTGCTGATCCACGGCGAGACCGGGGTGGGCAAGGAGCTTCTGGCCCGCTCCATCCACTTCTCCGGCCCTCGGCGCGACAAACCGTTCGTGGCCGTGAACTGTGCGGCCATTCCGGCCGAGCTGTTCGAGTCCGAGCTGTTCGGCTTCCGCAAGGGCGCGTTCACCAGCGCCAGCGAGAGCCGGCGCGGCTTCTTCCAGACGGCCAACGGCGGCACCTTGCTGCTCGACGAGATCGGCGAGATGCCGGTGGGCCTGCAGTCCAAGCTCTTGCGGGCGATCGAGGAGCGGCGGGTGACGCCCATCGGGGCCGACCGGGCGGTCGACATCGACGTCCGCTTCATCGCCACCACCAACAAGGACCTCCAGGCCGAGGTGGAGCGCGGGGCCTTCCGTCGCGATCTGTTCTATCGCCTGTCCGTCGTGCCCATCCGGGTGCCGCCCCTGCGCGAGCGGCCGGGCGACATCCCGCTCCTGGCCCAGCACTTTCTCGAGGTCAGCGCGCGGCGGGCCAAGAAACCCGTGCGGGTGATCGCCCCGGGCGCCATGGACGCCCTCTGCCGGTACGCGTGGCCGGGCAACGTGCGCGAGCTGGAGAACGTCATCGAGCGCGCCGTGATCGTGGCCAAGGGCGAGGCCATCGCCGACGTGGAGGCATTCCTGGCTGGCGCCGGCGAGCGACCGCCAGTCGATCTGTCCCTGCCGTTCCGCGACGCCAAAGGCCGGGTGGTAGAGGAGTTCGAGCGCGCGTACATCGCGGGCGTGCTCGAGATGCACGGCGGCAAGCTGACCGCCGCCGCCAAGCATGCCGACATGGATCCCAAGAACTTCTGGGAGAAAGTCGCCAAGTACGGGCTGCGCCGCCCCCACAGCGACGATCCGTCCCCCGACAGCGCCTCCCCCGCATAGCCGGTCCCGCCGAAGAACGCCCGCCGCCGGGATCAGGGCGCGGCGCCGATACCCCACTCGGCGCCGTAGCGGGCCAGGAGGAGAACGGACCCGGCCAGCGCCAGGACCAGCGAGACGACCCAGACGATGCGGCGCAGCCGCTCTCGATCCACGCCAGGCCCTCCCTCAGGACGTGGCTGCCACGCGCTCGAGGGCCTCGCGCAGGCTCTTGGGCGATCGGAAGGGTGAGATGTCCTCGGTGGATGGAGGCTCGTTCGTGGCCCGCTGGGCGAACTCGTCCAGCACGACCAGCGCCCGCTGGGCTTCGCGTCCGGCCTCCCGGGTGCGGCCCGTCTGGGCCAGCACCAAGGCCAGCCCGGCATGAGCGAGGTTCCGGTCGGGACGCAGGCGGAGCGACAGGCGGTAGGCCCGTTCGGCGTCCCCCGGTTGCTCCTTCGACATGCGGTTGCCGAGGCTGTGGAGCAGGCGGGCGAAGTCCTCGACGCTCGCCGCCTGATCCGCGACCAGCGAGGAGGCCCTCCGGAAGAACCGCTGGTGGAAGAGGCGATAGCGGTCGACGAGACTGTCGAGTTGGGCCCACTCGCTCTCGTCCAGGCGGGCGCGGACCTCGTCCACGAACTCCACCGGAAGCGTCTCCCATCCGGAGATGGTCAGGCGGTCGCGGACGCGATCGTAGACGTGGCCGAGCACCTCGCCGTCCAGGCGGACTCCCAGACATCCGAGCAGCGCGCCGACGCCGCCCACCGCCCGCTCCTTCTCGGAACGCCCGGTCCAGGCCGTTTCCAGGTCCTGCCGGCCCTGACGCTGGCGTTCCTCATCGGTGGGCAGGCGCGCCAGCAACCGCTGGCGGGCCGTGGGCTCGTCGACGCCGCGCGCTCTCGCGGCGAGGTAGGCGCGGAAGAGGCTCTGGGCGCGCTGCCGGGGCTGGCGCTTGTAGATCTGCAGGCTCACCAGCCCGATGATTACGACGGCGAGATAGCCGGAGTAGGGAGGCGGCAGGGCATGCTCGAGGACCCAGGTGAGCGCGACCACCGCAGCAATCACACCGAGCGCCACGAGGGCCAGCCGGGCCCGCCCACCCCGAGATGTCGAGCCGCTCATGGCGTCGTGATTCGCGCCCGCCGCAGGCCCGACCATCGAGATATCGGGCGGCCACGATCCACGGCCCGAGTATAGCGCGGGAGGGGCGGCGGTGTCGGGGGCGCGGGACTATAATCGGCTCCGGAGGGTTACACGTCGATGGGGAAGTCCCGTGTCCTGCTCATCGAGGACGAGCCCCATATTCTGCTGTCGCTCGAGTTCCTCCTTGAGCGCGCGGGGTACGAAACCGCCTCGGCCACCGACGGCGAGGAAGGCCTCGCCCTGGCCAGGCGCCTGCGTCCCGACGTGGTCCTGCTCGACGTCATGATGCCGAAGCGCAACGGCTACGAGGTGTGCCAGGCCATCAAGGCGGATCCGGAGCTGCGCGCGATTCCTGTGATCATGCTGAGCGCCAAGGGGCAGGAGGTGGAGGTCATGAAAGGACTCGAGCTGGGCGCCGCCGCATACGTGACCAAGCCCTTCGGCAATGCCGAGATCCTGGAATCCATCCGTGCCGTTCTCGACGTTCGAGCGTAAGCTTCCCCTCAGCCTCGTCACTCTTCTGGCGATCATCATCCTGGCTGCTTCCGCAGTCGTCGCCGCCCTGTTCCTCGGCGTCCGGCCTCCGCTCTCGTCGGCCGTGGCCGCGGCGATCGTTCTGGTTGGCCTCGGCCTCGCCGCGCTCATGGTCCGCCGCCTGGCTGGCCGCCGCCTCGAGGAGATCCGGCTGGGAGCGGAACTGATGGCGACGGTCAATCCCGAGCACCGGCTTCCCATCCGGCCCGGCGACTGGTTGGCACCGGTGGCTGAGGAGATCAACCGGATGGCCGACCGCCTGGGCGAGGCTCGGCAGGGGCTTGAACGCGAGGTGCAGCGGGCGACGCAAGAGCTCGACGCCGAGCGGAGCCGGCTGGCCGGCGTGCTGGAGACGCTGGGCGAGGGCGTGGCGGTGGCGACGTCCGAGGGGCGCGTCGTCCTGGCCAACCGTGCCGCCCATGCGGTGCTCGGGGTCGGCCCGGGCGGTCTGCTTGGCCGGAGCCTCTTCGATCTCGTCGACCGCGAGAAGGTCATCCACTTCTTCGACCGGCTCCGAACGGCGCCGGCGGGGGCCGAGCGCTTCAGCCTCCACCCGCCCGGTGGCGCCATCCTCGATAGCGTCATGACGCCGCTGTTCGACGACGCCCACCGGCTGATCGGCTTCACCCTGGTGTTCCACGACGTCACCGGGCCCGCCCGCACGGCGGAGGCCCGGCGTCACTCGCTGGCCGAGATCCTCCACGAGTTGCGCGGTCCCATCGCCTCTGTCCGGTCGCTGTCGGAGAGCCTTCTCGGCGAGCCGGCCTTCGCCCGGGCGCCGGATCGACGCTTGCTGGAGGCTATCTATGCCGAAGCGGTCCGCCTGTCCGCCGTGGTCCGGGACATGGGCGAGCCCTCGCGACTGGGGCTAGCCCGGCCACCCTGGCATTTCGAGGAGATCTCGTTCGAGGACCTGGCCGCCATCGCCCTCCGCCGCCTGCGTGAGGACGGCGTCGCCTTCGCCGAGGTAGAGGTTATCGGCGAGCCGTCCCCGTCGCCACGGCTCAGGGCCGAGGTCTCCGCGCTCAGCGCGGCCCTCGGCCACCTGTTGCGGTCCCTCCTGGCCCAGCGCGACCGACGGGGCAAGGCCTGGTTGCGTCCGCGACGGCGCGGGCGCCTGCTCCAGATCGAGGCGGGCGCCGAGAGCCGCGCCGGTTGGATGGGCCTGGATGCGTTGCTGGACGTGCCCGTTCCGGTGGGTGGGACCGGCCCGGTGTCGGTACGGAACATCGTCCGACAGCACGCCGGCGAGGTGTGGGCCTACGGCGATGACGGCCGGGTCGGCTTCCGGATCACGCTGCCCGATGTGGAGCCGTGGGAGCCCGCCGTGGGGGCGGCGGGAGTGGCGCCGGGGGCGGGCTTCATCGGCGCCGGCACCGCATCGGGGCTCGCCCGCGAAGAGCCGGACGCCGAGCGCCCCGACTTCTACGACTTCTCGCTCTTCGACGAGATGGACCGCCACGTCGTGGCCACCGACCGGGAACGGCCCCTCGGCGACGTCCCCTGCGTGGTTTTCGACATCGAGACCACCGGGCTCCGGCCGGAAGAGGGCGACCGGATCGTGTCCATCGCGGGGGTGCGGGTCCGGGGCGGCATGGTGAAGCGGGGGGAAACCTTCGACGCCCTCGTCAACCCCCGGCGCTCGATTCCGTCGTCGAGCGTCAAGTTCCACGGCATCACCGACGGTATGGTGGCCGAGGCGCCCCCCATCGACGTCGTGCTGCCGGCCTTCCTGCGGTTTGCCGATGGTGCCGTGCTGGTCGGTCACCAGGTGTGGTTCGACGTCCATTTCCTCGCTCTCGAGGCGGCGCGTCTGGGGCTGCCGCCGATCACGTTGGTCCACCCCGTCCTGGACACCCTCGTCCTCTCCGAGCTCGTGCACGGGGTCCTCCCGGGCCACAGCCTGGAGGCAGTGGCCGCGCGCCTGCGGGTGGCCGTCCGCGGGCGGCACTCGGCGCTGGGCGACGCGCTCACGACCGCCGACATCTTCGTGCGCCTGGTCGAGCTCTTGAAGAGGCGGGAGATCGTGACACTGGGGCACGCCCTGGACGCGACGCGCAAGGTCCACGGAGCGCGGGCCGACGACGTCACCCCCGGGGCGGGCCCGTGAAGGGCGTGACCGGGAAGCTGGTGCTGCTGTTCATCGGGGGCGCGCTCCTCCTGAACTTCCCGCTGCTCGCCATCTTCAACCGCGGCCTGGTCGTGGGCGGGGTCCCGGGGCTGTACCTTTATCTGTTCGGCCTCTGGATCGTCGGCATCGCCGCCGTGTACGTCCTGGCCCGCACCCCGTGGGACGACGAGGGTTGAGCCGGCCATGCTGACGCCGTGGGCCATCCTCACCGTCGCCCTCATCTACGTGCTGGGACTCTTCGCCATCGCTTATGTCGGCGACCGGCGGGCCCGGGCCGGACACCGCGTCATCGACAGCCCGGTCATCTACTCGCTGTCGCTCGCCGTCTACTGCACATCGTGGACGTTCTACGGCAGCGTCGGGCGGGCCGTGGCCTCCGGCGTGGGCTTCTTGCCCATCTACCTCGGGCCGACGTTGATGGCGGTCCTGTGGTGGTTCGTGCTGCGCAAGACGGTCCGGATCGCCAAGGCCAACAACATCACGTCGATCGCCGATTTCCTCGGCTCCCGGTACGGCCAGTCGGCGCTGCTGGGCGCGGTGGTCGCGGTGGTCACGGTCGTGGGCATCACCCCCTACATTGCGCTGCAGCTCAAGGCGATCGCCCAGACCTTCGAGGTCCTCCGCCAGTACCCGGCCGTACCGCTGAACCTGGTCGCCTCGGCCACCCGACCTTTCTACACCGACACCGCCTTCGGCACCGCCGTCATCCTGGCCGTCTTCAGCATCATGTTCGGCGCCCGTGACCTCGACTCCTCGCGCCGCCACGAGGGGTTGGTGGCCACCATCGCCTTCGAGTCGCTGGTCAAGCTCCTGGCCTTCCTGGCCGTCGGGATCTTCGTCACCTACGGGATATTCGGCGGATTCGTCGACATCTTCGACCGTATCGCCGGCGACCCGGAGTACGCCCGGTTCCTCGGGGGCGATCCGGCGTTCTCCTACGGCGACTGGGCGGCCCTGACCTGGCTGTCGATGATGGCCATCATGTTCCTGCCTCGACAGTTCCACATGGCAGTGATCGGAAACAGCCGGGAGGCGCACATCAAGACGGCCATGTGGATGTTTCCCACCTATCTGCTGCTGATCAACATCTTCGTCCTCCCCATCGCCTTCGGCGGCGTGCTGATCTTCCCCCAGGCGTCCGCCACCACCGCCGACTACTTCGTGCTGACCCTGCCCATGGCCCAGCACCAGCAGGGGCTGGCCCTGTTCGCCTTCATCGGTGGCATCTCGGCGGCCACCGGGATGGTCATCGTGGAGTCGATCGCGCTGTCCACGATGATCCTCAACAACCTGGTGGTGCCGTGGCTGGTCCGCCTGGGCATGACCCGGGACATCTCGGGGCTGCTGATCAACGTGAAGCGTCTGGCCATCGTGGTGACCATCGTCCTCGGCTATGCCTACTACCACTTGATCGGGGAGTCGTACACGCTGGTGAACATCGGGCTGATCTCGTTCGCCGCCGTCGCCCAATTCGCCCCCGCCTTCTTCGGGGGCCTCTACTGGCGGGGGGCGACCCGGCAGGGCGCGCTGGCCGGGCTATCGGCCGGGTTCCTCATCTGGTTCTACACACTGCTCCTGCCTTCGTTCGTCCGCTCCGGCTGGGTGCCGGAGAGCCTGGTGGTGGCGGGCCCCTTCGGCGTCGACTGGCTGCGCCCTGAGCAGCTCTTCGGCGTGGTCATGGGCTCGTGGTCCAACACCGTCTTCTGGTCCCTGGCCTTCAACGTGACCGCCTTCGCCCTAGTATCGCTCTATACCCGGCCGTCGGTGCTGGACATTGCCCAGGCCGACCGCTTCGTGGGCGCATTCGAGGAGCCGGCCTTGCGGCCGCCGGCCCCGGTGGCCGGCCACGCGCTGGCCGCCGAGGGGCTCGAAGAGCTGGTGGCCAAGTTCACCGGCCGCGACAAGGCTCAGGCCGCGTTCGCGGCGTTCTTCGAGGGCCGGGGGACGGGGGACCGGCAGCACCTCACCGAGGTCGACCGCCGCGAGCTGCTGGCCTTCGCCGAGCGCACGCTGTCGGGCGCTGTCGGGACCGCCTCGGCCCAGGCCATCATCGAGGGCGTCGGACAGGTGGCCACCGGGCGCTTCGAGGCGATCTTCGACGTCTTCGGCAAGGTGTCGCAGTCGCTGGAGCAGAGCCGGGAGGACTTGCAGCGGCGGGTGCGCGAGCTGTCGCTGCTCAACGAGGTGACCCGCCGCATCGCCTCCAGCCTCGACCCCCAGCGCATGATGGACGGCGTGGTCGACCTGTTGAGCCGGGAGTTCCAGTTCGACGTGCTGACCGTTCGCCTGCACGACGCCGACGGCCGGCTCCGGATCAAGAGCCATGCCGGGCTCCCGCCCAGTGCCGACCTCTCGCGGGGCGACCCGGTGTCGCGCGACACCTACTTCGGCGAATGCTTCGTCGACGCCCGGGTGATCGTGGTCGAGGACACCACGCTCATCCGCAAGCCCCTGGTCTTCCCGGGGCCGGAAGGCCCGGCGCCCCGATCCTTCGTCCATGCTCCCATCGCCATAGAAGAACGGCCGATCGGCGTCCTGTCGGCCTACTCCTCCACTGGCCACGTGTACTTCTCACCTGAATTCTTACAGTTCTTTCGCACCCTGGCCGCCCAGTTGGGGCTGGGCCTCCAGAACGCCCAGCTCTACCGGGAGCTGGGCGACCTCTCGCGGGCCCTGGAGGAGAAGGTCCACCAGCGGACGGCTGAGCTGGAAGAAGCCAACCGGCGGCTCACGGAGCTGGACCGGCTCAAGAGCGACTTCGTGTCCACGGTGTCCCACGAGCTACGCACGCCGCTGACGTCGATCCGGTCCCTGTCCGAAAGCCTGCTCGAGAGTCTCCGCGCCGGCGGCGACATCGCCCGCAGCCGTCAAGAGCAGTTCCTGGCCATCATCACCGAGGAGAGCCAGCGGCTGTCCCGGATGATTAACCAGCTCCTCGACCTCTCGCGCATCGAGGCGGGCAAGATGGAGTGGCGCCTGGAGCGGCTGGACCTCGGTGAGGTCGTGGCCCATTCCGTCGACACCCACCGGGCGCTCTTCGATATGAAGGGCATTGACATCGCCACCGACCATGTGGACGGCGCCGTTCCGGTGGTGGCCGACCGCGACAAGATCATCCAGGTTCTGACCAATCTCCTGTCCAACGCCGCCAAGTTCACCCCGGCCGGGGGGCGGGTCCGGATCCGGACGCTGCGGGCGGCGGCCGATGCCATCGTCGAGGTGGAGGACACCGGTCCCGGCATTCCACCGACGCAGATCGACACGATCTTCGAGCGGTTCCGTCAGGTCGGCGACACGCTGACCGCCAAGCCGGAAGGCGCCGGGCTCGGCCTCCCCATCAGCCGGGAAATCGTCCAGCACCACGGAGGGTCGCTCACCGTGCGGAGCGAATCGGGCCGGGGGAGCTGCTTTCGGATGAGCCTGCCCCTGGGCGCCTCCTGACGCCGCTCCCGACGTCGGCCTCAGTTGAGGATCTGCGTGAAGTAACGATCCTCGACCTTGCCCTGGAGGTGGTGGATCGCCCGAAAGGCATCCCGCAGGCGGCGCTGATCAGCGCGGCCGAGCGCGTAGGGATCGAGGAAGTTGTCGGGCTCCTGGCCGGCATCGAGCTGGGCCAGCTGGTGGCGCAGCCGCAGCCGAAAGATCGTTTCGTAGGCGGCGCGGATCTCGTCGGTCTCGCCCTCGGTGAAGCAGCGGCCGACGCGGGCGGCCGCCTCCAGGCGCTCGATGGTATTCGTCTCGTCGAGCCCGAGCTCGATCGCATACGCCCGGAGGGCGTTGTTGAGGAGGAGCATGCCCCCCAGCTTCACGTTGACCCCCCGGCGGCCGTTGGACCGCTGGCACTTGAATCGGCCGAAGAGCCCCAGGGGTGGTGCGTGAGACACCGCAATCTTGGCCAGATACCTCGGGAAGGACCGCCAGGTCGTGACCCGGGCGCGAACTTCGTCCCGGAGATCTCGGGCCAGGCGCGCCTCCCCGGCCACCGGCCGGAAGTCCAGATAGATCGAGGCGTACATGAGATGCTCCGGCGTGGTGTCGCGGGCCCAATCCTCGAAGTACCCGCGCCACACCGACAGCGGCTGGCACCACCGGGGGTTCGAGGCCATGGACCCGCCGCGGCAGCGCGGGTAGCCGAGCCGGACCAGCCCCTCGATGGCGCGCTCCGCGAAGGCCAGGAAGTAGCGCTGGGCCGCATTCCCCATCCCCGCCGGTGGGTCCTCGTAGACCAGCCCGTTGTCCTGATCGGTGCGCAGCGTTTGCTCCCGACGCCCCTCGCTGCCCAGGGCCAGCCAGCAGAACGCCACCGGAGGCGCGGCGAAGCCCTCGTCCCGCAGGCCCTCCTCAGCGAAACCGAGCGTGCGGCGGATGAGCTGGTCGTTGACTTCCGATACGATCCGGCCGATCTCGTATCCGCTCAAGCCCTGATCGACCAGTTGCCGCACCACCGCCGTTAGGTCGGGAACGCGGGTGGCCAAATCATCGAACGACGTGCTGGCCTGAATCGCCCGCACCAGCTCCAGGGGCTGCGTGGCCTCCACCCGCAGGAGATCGTCACTGGTCACGAGCCCCAGCAGGCGGCCGCCCTCGACGACGAGCAGGTGGTGGATGCCGTGACGGGCCATCTCCACGACCGCCTCGAGTACGAACGCCTCGGGCGAGACGCTTACCAGCGGCGTGGTCATGATGGCCATGACCGGCTCCGCCGGCGATCGGCCCACTGCCAGCACCCGCTCCCGCAGGTCCCGATCGGTGATGATGCCCCGGGGCTGGCCATCGGGGTCCAGGACGATGATCGACGTTCCGCCCTGCGCGGTCATGGCCCGACTGGCCGTGGCGATAGTGTCCGTCATCAGGCAGGTGATGAGCGGGCGCTTGAGCAGCGAGCGGATCTGAAGGCTGAGCGGGGAGGTCGCGTCGACCAGGCTGCGTTCGTCTCCTGGAGCGTTTGCGTTCTCGGCGAGTCAGTATAGTCGGAAACGACGGTGAGGCGGGAGCGAGCGGCGGGGCGGAGGTCCTCCTCCGCCCCGCCGGGCCGACGAGACTTCAGTTAGCCGAAGTACACGAACATGAAGATGAGCGCGAAGATGACCGTTCCGAAGGTCCAGATCTCGGGGAGTCCGATCTTCATGCCCTGCTCTCCTTGCCGGCCGGCTCGGCGTCGCTGCCGCCGGCCAGGGCCGGAGCTACCTCGTGCACCACGAGCTTGACGTCGCGTTCGGCACGCTGGATCTGGGCCTCACCCAAGAACGAGAGCCCGGCCTTGAAGCAGAGGCCCCACATCATGATGACGCCCAGCAGCCACCAGACGATCTGCCAGGCCCACAGCGGCGGGAAGCCGAGGAACGAGAACGCCGTGTTCCCCCACACCGCGAACGGCCCGATGGCGAAGAGGTACCAGACAGGGACGATCACCCACATCGCCTTCCGCCACGCCTTCTGCGACTCCGAGGCCCGGTCGATGTCGTTCAGCCAGGTCCGGATCTCGCGCTGCCGCTCGCGGATCTCGGGGGAGTCCGTGAAGATCTTGCTGAGGACGAGCGCCACGATCAGGCCGACCCCGAGGCCCCAGCCCGCCGAGTGGATCGTCCAGAGGTACCCGAAGGTCTGGGCCCAGGGGCTGATGTTGATGTCGGTGATGATGACCACCAAGATGCCGATGAGGAGGCCGGCGACGGCGCCCACGCCGCGAATGGGCCAGCCATAGACGACTCCCAGTAGCGCCACGTACATGAGCGTGCCGAAGGCGGTGGCTAGCCCGCCGAGCATGACGAGGGCGGCCGCCGAATAGATCGAGATGATCATGGCCACCGAGGCGATGACGACGGCGAAGACCCGGGCCATCCAGATCTGCTCGCCGTGGCCGGCGGTGGGCCGGATGTAGCGGAAGTACACGTCGCGAGCCAGGATGGTCGAGCCGGTGCCGATGTAGGGCGCCGCGGTCGACTGCATGGCGGCCAGGGCGCCGATGGTCACGAACGCCAGGAAGAAGCCGGGCAGGTAGTGCTCCATCAGCGCCGGCACCAGGTTGCGATCCGAGACGACCACCCCGAGGGCCTTGGACACCTCTTCGGCGACCACGCGGCCGCCCATACCCTGGATGGCCGTGAAGAAGAAGAGGGCGAAGCCCACGAAGAAGGTCGAGGCGATGGCCTGCTGCCAGGGGAAGGGGCGCGGGTTCTTGTTGGAGAAGGCCCACATGGTGAAGGCCGGCGAGGACTGGATCCCCATGAGCGAGAACATGTAGGTGAGGATCATCGCCCCGGTCCAGATCGTCTTGCCCGAGGTGAACTGGATCATCCCGGGTGATCCGGCCGTGGCTCCGGGGCCTCCCGGGATCTCGAGGTATTTCGGGTCGAGGGCGCTGATCTTCGGGGCCAGGACCGACCAGCCGCCGGTGGAATGCAGCACGAATGCGCCCAGTGTGATGATGCCGCTGATCAGGAGGATGCACTGCAGCGCGTCCACCCACGCGATCGACCGGATGCCGCCCGCCGCCACGTAGAACACCACGATGGACGCCAGCAGGACCGAGCCCCACACGATGGGGATCTGCTTACCGGTCACCAGGTGAAAGAGATTGCCAGAGGCGATGAGCTGGACGGCCGAGTAGAACGAGGAGTACAGGAAGGCCACGATGACCACCAGCCAGCGCATGAACTCCGAGCCGTAGTAGTAGGAGTACATGTCGCCCGGCGTGATGAAGCCGTAGCGCTTACCCAGGAGCCACTGCCGCTTGGCGAAGAAGGCCCCGGTGATCGGGATGGTCAGGACGTAGAAGGAGGCGAAGGCGTAGGAGAGCCCGTCACGCCAGATCAGGCCGGGGTGTCCGATGAAGGTCCATCCCGAGAAGGACGTGGCGGTCGCAGCCAGGATGAAGATCCACATCGGCAGGGCCCGCCCCGCAACCATATAGGCGCCCGCCGTTCTCGACTTGCGGGCGCCCTGGATCCCCCAGTAAATGCAGTAGATCCAGTACAGGATGACGAGGGTCCACACCCATGCGACTGGACTCATGCGCGGCTCCTTTCGCTGAGGCTCGCTGCGCGCTCCACCAGGGTCGTCCGCACGCCTGGCGTGAGGGCTTCGCCCGGCCGGGCAAGCCGGAGCGGAGGACGCTGCAAGCACCCGGTATGCCAGCTTGCTCTCTCGGCAGCCCGAAGATCTGTATGTGGCGATAAATCAGGGCCTTAGGGCCTCGTGCGACGGTTAGCGTGGCCAGGGCCGGATCTGGTAGCAGGACCATGGAGCGGCGCCTGCAGTTGTGTTCATGCGTGACTTTCTCGGGGATTAGATGACGGCCTCCTTACCAAGGCGCCATGGTGTTCAGGCCAGCGGACGATCTCCGGTGACCTCTAGGGGGCTTGCCGTCGCCGGTGTACCTTGTCAGGCGTGGCGGGATTCTTTCCGATGTTCGTGCGTCTGGCAGGGCGCATCGTCGTCGTCGTGGGCGGTGGCGATCTCGCCGTGCGGACGGTCGAGGCGTTGCTGGCCTGCGAAGCCGAGGTGCGCGTGATCAGTCCCCGGCTGTCGGCCGGCTTCTCACGGTTTCGAGGCGCGCCCAACCTCACCCTGATCAAGCGCGGGCTGCAGAACGGCGATCTGGAGGACGCGCTGCTGGCGTTGGCCGTGGACGACGACCCCTCGGTCAACCTGCACGCGGCCCGGCAGGGCCTGGAGTGGAACGTGCTGGTCAGCGTCGCCGACGAGCTGGCTCTCAGCGACTTCGTGGTTCCCTCGTTCGTGCACCGGGGCGGGCTCACCCTGGCCCTGCACGCCGGCACACCCAACACGGCGTTGGCCCGGCGCATCAGCGAGGATCTCGAACGAGCGCTGAGTCCTGAGTACGGCGACTTCATCGCCGCGCTGGACCGGGCGCGGGAGCGCCTGGGCCGGGAGGTCGCCGACCACGAGTTGCGGCGCTCTCTGTTCGAGCGGATCGTCCGTTCCGATTTGCTCGCCGTGATCAAGCGCGACGGTGCCGCCGCCGCCGACACCCACATCGCGGCCCTCCTCGGCGGCGCCGGGGTCGCCACGCCCGGCGACTGATCGCCCGCCGCAGCTCTTCCCCGGCCCCTTCCCTCCTGAGCCGCGCTCGGCAACAAGCGACGCCATCGGAAACGGCCGGCTTCCTCGTACAATACCGTCGGCGGCGGGCGGACGCGGTCGGCGGAAAGCCACGGCGGTCCTGGCGACGAGCGGGAGGGGCGATGGCGATGATGCTCGTGTTCTCGGTCTGTTTCGCGTTCTGGCTCGCGCTGTCGGGCTCCCTCGCGCCGCTGCCGCTCACGCTGGGCGTGGTCAGCTCGGCCGTCGTCGCCTGGGCGAATCGCGACCTCGAGCTGGTCAGCCGCGCCGTGCGGGTCTCGCCGCGCTTGGTCACGTACGTGCCGTGGCTGCTCAAGGAGATCGCGGTGGCCAACATCCAGGTCGCCCGCCTCGTCCTGGATCCCCGCCTGCCCATCGACCCGGTGATCGTTCGGTTCGACACGCGCTTGTCGACCGACCTGGCCCGTACGACGTTCGCCAACTCCATCACGCTGACGCCCGGCACCGTGACCCTCGACAGCGAAGGCTCGGAATTGGTGGTGCATGCGTTGACGCGGGGCATGGCCGATCTCGCCGGCGGGACGATGGAGCGCCGCATCGCCGCGGTGTTCGGCGAGGCGTGGCCGTGACGCCCCCCGGGCTGTTCCTGGGGATGGCGGTCACGCTCCTGGTGCTGGTGACCGCTTATCTCTATCGCCTGGCCGCCGGGCCCACCGTGTTCGATCGTCTGCTCGGGCTGAGCGGGTTCGGCACCAAGGCCACCCTGGTCTTTCTGCTGATCGGGGCCGTGTACGAGCGCTTCGAGATGTTCGTCGATGTCGGCCTCGCCTATGCGCTGCTCATGTTCATCGGGTCGCTGGCCGCCGCGCAGTACTTCGAGCACGGAGGCCCTCGTCGGTGATCGTCCTCCTCGTCCTCGTCCTGGGCGCGGCCCTCTTCTTTCACGCCGTGGCGGCCGTCGGCGTGCTCCGGATGCCGGATTTCTACACGCGCCTGCACGCGGTCTCCAAGGCCGAGACGCTGGGAGTCGTGTTCACCGCCACCGCGCTCGTCCTCTGGGTCGGCCCGAGCCTGCTGGCGCTGAAGATCGTGTTCGTCGCGGTGTTCCTGTTCCTGGCCAACCCGACGTCGACCCACGCCATCGGTCGCGCCGCGCTGCGGACCGGCGTGCGGCCGTGGGAACGGGCGCCGGCCCCGGGACCTCCAGACGAATGAGCGAGCTCCTCGTCGCCGTCTTGCTGCTCCTGCTGGTCCTCCTGGCCGTCATCGCCGTACGCGCCGCCGACCTGCTGCTGGCGGCCATCGCCCTGGGGGCGTACGGCTTCGTCCTGTCCCTCATGTGGGCGGCGATCGGTGCGGTCGACGTGGCCTTCACGGAGGCGGTGGTGGGCGCCGGCGCCACCACGGTTCTCTTCCTCGCGACCCTGCTGCGCACGTCCCGCCGGCGCTCGCCGGCGGCCAGCCCGGTGCGCTGGCTCGCGCTGGCCGTGGCGTTGGGCACCGGCGGGGTGCTCCTGGGCGTGACCCGAGGCCTGCCCATGTGGGGCGACCCAGCCTCGCCGCCCGCGCTCCACGTCTCGCCGCGGTACCTGGTCCGCACCCTGGAGGAGACGGGCACGCCGAACGCGGTCACGTCGGTGCTCGCCGACTATCGGGGCTACGACACGCTGGTCGAGACGACGGTGATCCTGACGGCGGGCCTCGGCTGCTGGCTGCTGCTCAGTCCAGGTCGAAAGTGACGGGACGGTGATCGAGCGTCACGCCAGTGTGGTCGTGCAGACCTTCGTCCGGGTGTTGACGCCGCTCGCTCAGCTGTTTGCCCTCTACGTTCTCACCTTCGGTCATTACAGCCCCGGCGGAGGATTCCAGGCCGGCGTCATCCTGGGCGCGTCGTACATCCTCCTGGCGCTCGCCCTCGGACGCGAGACGCTTGACCGCAAAGTGAACGAGCCGCTGTGCGTCGCGCTGGGCGCCGCCGGCGTCCTGCTGTACGTCTTGACCGGCGTGGCGGGCATGCTCGGTGGCGGCAACTTCCTCGACTACTCTCTGCTCCCCCTGCCCGTCACGCCGGTCCGGGCCCGCTACTTCGGCATCCTGTTCATCGAGAGCGGGGTGACGCTCGGCGTGGCGGCCACGCTGATCATCCTCTTCTGCCGACTGGGCGAGCGGCAGACCGGCCCATGAACTACCCCTACTGGGTGGCGCTCGGCCTGCTCATGCTCGGGCTGTACACGATGATCGCCCACCGGAACCTTCTCAAGAAGGCCGTGGGCATGACGATCTTCCAGACGGCGATCATCCTGTTCTTCCTCCTGCTGGCGGTCAAGCGCGAGGGCAGCCTGCCCATCGTCTCGCCGGGTCCCGTCGACCCGGCCGGGTTCATGAATCCGCTGCCGCACGCGCTCATGCTCACGGCGATCGTGGTCATGGTGGCCACCAGCGGCGTGGCTATGGCCATCCTGATCCGGCTGTACGCCCGGTACGGTTCCCTCGAGGAGGACGTCATCGCGGGGCGCGTCGCGAGCGACGATGCTGGCCCCGCCTGATGCGGGCCCAGCTTCCTGTCCTGCCCGTGCTCCTGCCGCTCCTCGGCGCGCTGCTTCAGCCGATCGTGGGACTGGCGACCCGGCGAGCCTCGTGGCCTCTGGCCGTCCTGACGGCCGCCGTCACCGCCGGGGCCGGCATCGCCGGGCTCCTCGACGTGTTGGCCCGCGGGCCCCGCCGATACTGGGTGGGAGGCTGGGCGCCACCCTGGGGGATCGAGATCGTGCTGGATCCACTCAGCGCGTTCACCGTCTGCGTGATCGCCGTGGTGGCGACGCTGACCCTGCTGGCGGGAGGGCCATCGGCCCGGGCGACGTTCGGCGGCGAGGAGCGCACCTACTACGCGCTGGCCCTGCTGCTGGTGACCGGTCTCCTGGGGATGGTCGTCAGCGGCGATCTGTTCAACATCTTCGTGTTCCTGGAAGTCGCCTCGATCTCCAGCTATGCCCTGGTCGCCAGTGGCGGCGGCCCGGCGCTGGCCGCGGCGTTCCGCTACGTCGTGATGGGCACCGTGGGCGCCTCGTTCTATCTGCTGGGCGTGGGCTGCCTGTATGCGCTGACCGGCACTCTCAACATCGCCGACCTTATCGTTCGTCTCCCGACGGCCACGGACTCCCCCCTCTTCACCGGTGGCATCGCATTCATGGTGGTCGGGCTCGCCATCAAGATGGGCCTCTTTCCCCTCCACAGTTGGCTGCCCGACGCCTACACGTGGGCCCCGGCTCCGGTGACCGCCGTGATGGCTCCGATCGCGACGAAGGCCGCGGCCTACGTGCTGGCGCGCGTCCTCCTCTATGTCCTCAAGCCGGAGAGCCTCCCCGTGGGCGCGACCCTCGCGTGGGCCGGTGCGGTGGCCATCTTGGCCGGCGGCGCCCTGGCCGCCCGGGAGCCCGACGCCCGTCGGCTGCTCGCGTACTCCAGCGTCAGCCAGATGGGGTACATCGCCCTGGGCTTCGGCCTCGGCGTGCAGCAGGCGCTGGCCGGGGCGTATCTGCACATCCTGGCCCACGCCCTCATGAAGGCGGCACTCTTCGTCGCGCTCGCCGCGGCCGTCCTCGACGGGCGCGGGCCCACGCTGACCGCGTTGCGTCTCGGCCAGCGCATGCCGGTGACCGGCGCCTGCGCCGTGATCGCGGCGCTCTCGATGGTGGGCGTGCCCCCGGTGGCGGGGTTCTTCTCCAAGTGGTACCTGCTCCAGGGCGCGGTGGCGGCCGGCCAGCCGGTTCTGGCCGGGGCGATCCTGACCGGGAGCCTCCTGGCGGCGGTCTACATGTATCGGCTGACCGAGGCGGTGTGGTTCGGCCCGCCGCGAGCCGCGGGCGGGCCGCCGGAGGCGCCGACGCCCTTGCTCGTGGGGCTGGTGGCTCTGACCGTCGCGACCGTCGTCGTCGGGCTTGGCAACGCCGAGCTGTTCATGGACGTCCTCGAGCCGGCCGCTGCGGGGGCCGCCAGGTGAGCCAGGCCTCGGCGCTCCCCGGGCTGGCGCTGGCCCCGTCGGCGCTGGCCGTCGTCCTCATCCTCCTGTCGCGCCGCCGCCCGGTGGTGCGGGAAACCTGGAGCATTCTGGCCGCGATCACGCAGACGGTGGTCCTGGCGGCGATGATCCCCTCCGCGCTCGGCGGGACAGAGCTCGTCTGGTCTCCGATCGCCCTGGCCGAAGGGGTTCCGCTGGTCCTGCGCGCCGACCCGCTGGGCGTCTTCTTCGGGACGCTGGCCTCGGCCCTCTGGGTGCTCACCACGGTCTATTCGATCGGCTACACGCGCGCGCTCCGCGAGCACGCGCAGACCCGGTACTTCGCGTCGTTCGCCCTGAGCCTCTTCGCCACGATCGGTGTGGCGCTGGCCGGGAATCTCGTGACGTTCTTCGGCTTCTTCGAGATCCTCACCGTGGCGACCTACCCGCTCGTCATCCACAAAGAAACGCCCGAAGCGGCGCGGGCCGGCCGGGTCTATCTCGCCTACACGCTGACCGCCGGGGCCGCGCTCCTGGGCGCCGTGGCCGGGATCCAGGTGCTGGCGGGCCGGACCGAGTTCCAGGCCGGCGGTATCCTGGGCGGCCTGAGCGTCACCCCCGCGGCGCTCTGGGGTCTCCTCCTGCTCTGCGTCGTGGGGTGCGGCGTGAAGGCGGCCCTCGTGCCGCTCCACACGTGGTTGCCGCTGGCGATGATCGCGCCCACGCCGGTCAGTGCGCTGCTCCATGCCGTCGCGGTGGTCAAAGCCGGTGTCTTCGGCCTGGCCCGCGTCACCGGCTTCGTGTTCGGCCCGGAGCTGCTCGGTGAGATGGGCGCCGACCACGCGCTGGCCGCGGTGGCGCTGGCTACGATCCTGCTCGGCTCGCTGGCCGCGCTGAGACAGGACAACCTCAAGCGCCTGCTCGCCTTCTCGACCGTCAGCCAGCTGTCCTACATCGTCCTCGGCGTGACCCTGGGGGTGCCCGAGGCGTTCGCGGGCGGCGTGCTCCACATCGCGAGCCACGGCCTGCTCAAGATCACGCTGTTCTTCTGTGCGGGAGCGCTCTACGTGGCGGCGGGCGCGGAGCGGGTGAGCGAGCTGGATGGAATCGGCCGCCGCATGCCCTTCACGATGGCGGCCTTCGCGCTGGCCGCCTTCCTGCTGGCCGGCCTGCCGCCCGGCCTGGCCTTCGCGAGCAAGTGGCACCTGCTCGCCGGCGCCGTCGGGGCGCACGCCTGGCTCGCAGTGGCGACGCTCTCCGCGAGCACGGTGCTGAACATCGCGTACTTCGCGCCGATCGTGATCCGCGCCTTTCGACCGGGGCGCGAGGGGCCGATCCAGGAGGCTCCTCTGCCACTGCTGGTGCCGCTCCTGGTGACGGCGGCCGGGGGGCTGCTGCTAGGAGTCGACCCGGATGCCGGCGCGCGGCTCTGGTCGCTGGCCCAGGCGGTGGCCGTCAGCGTCGGGGGGGTGCGATGAGGCGGCCGGTGGGCGTCCTGGTCGCGATCGCGATCGTCCTGTTCGGGCTGGAGCTGGCGCTGCCTTCGAGTGGCCACTGGCCGCCGGGGGCCTCGGCCGCGTTCGGGCTCATGGGGTGCGTCGTGATCGTGGCCGTGGCCAAGCTGCTGGGCGGCCTCGGCCTCCAGCGCGTGGAGCCGGCGGATGACTGAGTGGATGCACCCCGCCTGGCCGTTCCTGATCGGCGCGGTGCTGGCCGGGCTGGCGCCGGGCGCCGCCCGGCGCATCGTCGTGCTCGTCGCCCCGGCGGTCGGCGTAACCCTGGCCTGGCTGCTACCCCAGGGGGCACAGCTGCAGGCGACGGTGATGGGGCACGATCTCCTCTGGCTGCGCGCGGACGCGCTGGCCCGGCCGTTCACGATCATCTTCGCCCTCTTGGGGGGGCTCGGCCTGCTCTACGGCTGGTCGGGGTCGCGGCGGCTGCACACGGCAGGATTGACCGCGACCGGCGCGGCGCTCGGCATCGCCCTGGCGGGCGACTGGGTGACGTTCTACCTGGCCTGGGAGACGCTCGCCGTGGCGTCGTTCGTGTTGATCAAGGACGGGGCGTCACCCCGAGCGTCGGCAGCCGCGTACCGCTACCTGCTGATGCACATCCTCGGGGGCGCCTGTCTGCTCGCGGGCGTCAGCGTGCACCTGGGCGGGGGCGGTGGCGGGCTGGTGGCCGGGCCGGTGGCCGGGAGCGCCTGGGCTCTGATTCTCGTGGCGTTCGCGATCAATGCGGCAACACCGCCCCTGCATGCCTGGCTGACCGACGCTTACCCGGAGAGCTCGCCCGCCGGCGCGGTTCTGCTCTCGGCCTTTGCCACCAAGGCCGCGGTCTATGCGCTGGCGCGGGTGTTCCCCGGCGTCGAGGCCCTGGTGTGGGTCGGCGCGATGATGACGCTCTACGGCGTGGTCTTCGCCGTGCTCGAGAACGACATTCGACGGCTCCTCGGCTACCACATCGTCAGCCAGGTCGGCTACATGGTCACCGGGGTCGGTCTGGGCACGTCGCTGGCAATCAGCGGGACCGTGGCGCACGCCTTCTCGCACATCCTGTACAAGGGACTGCTCTTCATGGCCACGGGGGCCGTGGTCCAGGCGACGGGGCGTCGCCGCCTGACCGATCTGGGCGGGCTCGCCGCAGCGATGCCCGCGACGCTGGCCCTGTACATGATCGGCGCGCTGTCGATTTCCGGCGCGCCGCTGCTCAACGGGTTCATCAGCAAGTCGCTGGTCGTGGCGGCGGCCGAGGCAAGTCACCGCGACGTGGTCGCGGCGCTCCTGACGCTGGCCTCGGTGGGGACGTTCCTCAGCGTCGGCCTCAAGCTGCCATTCTTCACCTTCGGTGGGGCGTCGTCCGGCGCGACGCCGAGCCCCGTGCCGAAGGCGGCATTGCTGGCGATGGGGCTGACCGCGGCGCTGTGTTTCCTGAGTGGCGTCGCTCCCCAGATGCTGTACCGCCTGTTGCCGTTTGCCGTCGCGTACAGGCCTTACACCACGGATCACGTCCTCGGAGCCGTTCAGCTTCTCGTGGGAACGGCACTCGGCTTCACGCTCCTGCTGCGTCTGCTGAAGGGCAAGCCAACCGTCACCCTGGATGCCGACCGCGCCTACCGGGCGCTCGGGCGGCTGGTCGCCGGCCTCGGGCAACGCGTAGCCCGGGCGGCTGATGCGCTGGAAGAGTGGGCAATCGCGGGGGTTACACGGCCGTTACACCTGCCGCGTGTTCGAGCGCTGGCGTCGATGAGCTACGATGCCCTGCTCGCCGTGCTGCTTCTCGGCGCCGGCATCGTGGTGCTGGGCCTGTTTCGCTGAGCTAGAGCCGGGGGAGCAGCGCTTCGACCAGGGAGGCTGGGGGCTTGAAGTCCAGGGCCTGCGAAGCGAGCAGCCCGCCGCCGACCAGCGCCGCGATCGCCAGCACCTTGAGCAGCCGCCAGCGGCCGCGATGCTCCTCCGGCATGACCACGCGGGGCGGCGCGCTCAGCTGCGCCAGCATCGTTTCCTGCGCGCGCTGCTGAGCGATTCGCACCCGGCGCCGTTCCTCCTGAGTGAGCCGGTTCACCCTCTCCACCTCCGTGCTCACGCGGTCTTGCCCGAAGCTGATGCAAAGACCTCGCCGAAGTGGTGAGCACCTTGTAGTGGGTCGAAGAACACCGGTAGGACGCGAGCTTGGCCACACGACTGAGGGGGAGGACCCGCCGTCCGCCGCCCTGACCTGCAAGGTCCGCCGGAAACCTTGTCAAAATGTCCCGGCGCGGGACACGCTACTCGACGACCTTGAGGATGTGAATCGCCGCTGCGACAACCTCGTCGCGCTGGTTCGTGCAGGTGACGCGAGCAAAGGCCTTCATCGCCGGCTCGTCTCGCTCGACGATCTCGTAGGTGACGGTGATCGTGTCGCCGATGAGAGCCGCAGCAGGAAAGCGGATCTTCTCGAACCCATAGGAAACGATCGTGCCGGGCAGTCCCTCGCAGATCGCAGTCGACGCTCGGGACATATAGCCGACCAACAGCGCCCCGTGAGCGATGCGGCGGCCGTATCGGGTGTTGCGCATGAACTCCTCGTCGACGTGGTTCGGCGAGAAGTCGCCGGTGATCCCGGCGAAGAGGTACACGTCCGACTCGCTGATCGTCTTGCGCACCGCGACCTTCCGGCCCACGGTGAGCGCCGCGAACGTCTTGTTCATCGGGATGTCCTGTTCAGAAGTTCCAGCCGTCCAGTCGGGCCGAGTTATCGGGCACGACCAGCAGAGGCAGATCCTCGTCGCCCAGAATGCCATGAGCGACCAGGGCGGCGCCGCCGTCGTGACGGCGGGCCTCGAGACGCGTGAGGCTCGGCATCTCGGGCAGGCGGCGCGCCAGGTGGCGAGCGCTTGCCGGCAGCCAAACGGCGCCGGCGGGCGTCCACAGCGGGAATTTCCCCCGGACCGGATCGAGAGGGCCGGCCACCGCCGGCACCTGGGTCCACAGCCTGGACCGGCTCCGGCGTGGCCGGGGTTCCGCCTGGCCGCTGGCGACATCCCAACCGGTCAGGGCCGCCGCCGTCACGGCCGGGGCCGCCGCGCGCCGGCGCCCGGCCGACCAGGTCAGTGACAGGGCGAGCGAGCGACCACGGCAGACGACCTCGTGCGGTGTGTACGGCGGCAGGTAGAGCAGCGTTCCCGGTCCGAGGTGGCGAGTCCACCAGCCCGGATGTGCTGATCGCTCCCGCTCGCTGTCGAGGTCCGCCGGGGTTTCGGGTCGCACCGCGGGCCCGACCGTCGCCGTGCGCCGGCCCTCGAGCTGCACCCAGAAGCCGTGGACGTTGCCGTCGTGATGCAGGCCCATCCCCGGGCGGTCCCGCCCCTCGACCAGAAAGAGAAACGAGCACTCCTGGCGGAACGGGCCGAGACACGTGGCCCGCAGCGCCACCATGAGGCGCATCACGCGCGGCAGCACCTGGTGGACCTGCGGCAGGTACACGGTCGCCCCCGCGGCCGTCGCGCGAGCGACCTGCCGCGGGGTGGGGGCGCGGCGGCAGCGGCGGGCGGTCACGAGGTGCACGGGGAGGCCGGCGGCGGTGAGCCGGCGGACGCGCTCGAATCCCGGCGTCAAGGTCCGCCAGGCTCCATCCCGCGGGGCCAGCAACGTGGGCCAGCGCCCCAGGCGGCTGCGCCGAAATCTGGTCATGGCCCGCTGATCGGGGAACCAGGTCGCCAGTGGCGAGATCACCGGGAGGGAACGGCAGCCGGCTGCGCCTGGCGGCGAGCCGTCCACACCCCCCTGGTGCCGTCGGCACCGGCCAGCTCGCCGCTCGCGTGGTCGCCGTCGATGCGGGCGACGAGGGTCAAGCGCTCTCCCGAGACCGTGATGCGAGCGCCCTCGACCTGTCCGGTGATGAAGATCTGGTTGCCGTCGAGATGCAGCGTGCCGACCACCTGCTGGAAGCGCTGGGCCAGGTCGAGGACCGCCGGCCGCTCGATGCCACGCCCGCGCAGGGTCCCGGCCCAGCGGCCGACGACGTCGGCCGGAACCGTCCACAGGTAGATGGTGTGCACGCGATCCGGGCCCTGGACCCGCTCGACCCGATCGGGCACCCACTGGCCCATGCGGAAGTCGTGCGAGACGACCCGGCTGCCAGGCGCCAGCTCGTGCACCAGCTTGGGCTGGAGCCGGAGGTTGACGTCCTCGCGTAAGTAGAGGGCCACGACGGTGGCCTCCCCCAGGTCGGTGGCGAAGAGGTCCTGCCAGAGAAAGCGCGCGCGGTCGGCCACGCCGGCGTTCACCGCGCGCTCGCGGCTCGTCTGCACAAGGTCGGCGTCCAGCTCGACGCCGACGGCGCGCGCGCCGAACTCGCGCGCCGCCGCGATGACGAGACGCCCGTCACCGCTGCCCAGATCGTAGACCACGTCGTCGCGGCCGACCCCGGCGATCCTGAGCATCTCGACACCGACTCCCTCGGGAGTGGCCACGTAGGGCAGGGCGGGAGCGTGAAAGCCGGGCTGGGTGCTCTGGCAGCCGGCCAGGGTGACGAGCCCGGCCAGGCCCCACGCGACCCACCTCCGCCCGCGGCGAAGCGCCACGCCCCGAGCCCGCCCGAGCGCTAGAACCGGCGGCGGCCCGTGAGCTGGCGCTTGCGCAGGCGCAAGGACTTCGGCGTCACCTCGAGCAGCTCGTCCTCGCGGATCCACTCCAGACTCTGCTCGAGGTTCATGACCCGAGGCGGGGTGAGCTTGATGCCCTCTTCACCGGTGGAGGAGCGCATGTTGGTGAGCTTCTTCTCCTTGGTGATGTTGACGTCGAGGTCGTTGTCGCGCGCGTGCTCGCCGACGATCATGCCCTCGTAGCCGGCCTCGCCCGGGCCCACGAACATGACTCCGCGCGCCTGCAGGTGATCGATGGCGTAGGCGGTGGTGCGTCCGGGGCGATCGGCGACCAGGGCGCCGCTCTGGCGGTGGGCGATGTCGCCCTGCCAGACGTCCCAGCCGTCGAAGAGGTGGTTGAGGAGCCCGGTGCCCCGGGTGTCGGTGAGAAACTCCGAGCGATAGCCGATGAGGCCCCGCGCCGGGATGCGGTACTCGAGGCGGACCCGGCCGGTGCCGTGGTTGACCATCTTGACCATGGCGGCCCGCCGGGGGCCGATCTTCTGGGTCACCGCCCCGATGAACTCTTCGGGGATGTCGATGACCAGGTGCTCCATGGGCTCGTGGACCTGCCCCGCCTCCGTCCGGGTGATGATGGTGGGCTTGCCCACCTCCAGCTCGTAGCCCTCGCGCCGCATCATCTCGATCAGGATGGCCAGCTGCAGCTCGCCGCGGCCGGAGACCCGGAAGGTGTCGGGGGAATCGGTTTCCTCGACCCGGATGCCCACGTTCACCCGCCGCTCCTTGAAGAGCCGCTCCCGCAGCTGGGTGGAGGTGACGAAGCGACCCTCTCGACCGGCGAAGGGCGAGGTGTTGGACGAGAAGAGCATCGAGACCGTCGGCTCGTCGATACGGATGAGGGGCAGCGCCTCCGGGCGCTCGACGTCGGCGATGGTCTCCCCGATCTCGATGGCCTCGACCCCGGCGATGGCCACCAGGTCGCCGGCGCTGGCCTCCGGGATCTCCACCCGCTTGAGCCCCTCGTAGCCGTAGAGCACCGTGATCTTGGCCGGCTCGACGCCGCCATCGCGGTGGACCACGGCCACCCGGTCGCCCTGGCGGGCGCGGCCGTTCACCAGGCGGCCGATGACGAGCCGCCCGACGTAGTCGTCCCAGTCGAGCATGGCCACCCGCAGCTGCAGCCCCCGGGCCGGGTCCACGCGCGGCGCGGGCACCGTGGCGAGGATCGCCTCGAACAGCGGCTCCAGCGAGCGCCCGGGCTCGGCCGGATCTGCGGTGGCGGTGCCGGCCCGGGCGTTGGTGTAGAGCACCGGAAAGTCGAGCTGGCCCTCGGTGGCGTCGAGGTCGATGAAGAGATCGTAGATCTCGTCGAGGACCTCCGCCGGCCGGGCGTCGCTGCGGTCGATCTTGTTGACGACCACGATGGGCGGCAGCCCGGCCTCCAGGGCCTTGGTCAGCACGAAGCGGGTCTGGGGCAGGGGGCCCTCCGCGGCGTCCACCAGCAGCAGCACCCCGTCGACCAGCGTGAGCGTCCGCTCGACCTCCGAGCCGAAGTCGGCGTGGCCCGGGGTGTCGACGATGTTGATGTGGACACCACGATAGGTGATGGCCGTGTTCTTGGCCATGATGGTGATGCCCTTCTCGCGCTCCAGGTCGATGGAATCGAGGATGCGCTCGGGCACCGACTCGTTGGCGCGGAAGAGCCCCGACTGCCACAGCATGGCGTCGACCAGCGTGGTCTTGCCGTGGTCGACGTGGGCGATGATCGCGATGTTTCGAATGTCGTCGCGTCGCTGCATCCCGATCATGCTACCACGCGACGCCATGTATAATGACGCTCACCTCGCGCGCCCGGAGGTCGTCGCATGCCTCGAGTCCTGTGGCTGATCGTCGCCTGGCTCGCCTTGCCGCTGACGGTGTGGGCCCAGCCCACGAAGTCGCCGACAGCCGTGATCACGCTGGAGCGCGGCGGCCAGATCACGCTGGAGCTCTGGCCGGCGGACGCGCCGAACCACGTGAAGAACTTCCTGGACCTGGCGGCCAAGCGCTTCTACGACGGCCAGCGGGTGCATCGGGTGGAACCGGGGTTCGTGGTGCAGTTCGGTGATCCGCAGTCCAAGACGCTGCCCCTGAACGATCCGCGGATGGGAAGCGGCGGGCCCGGCTACACCATCAAGGCCGAGTTCAACAAGCGGCCGTTCGACCGCGGCGTGCTGGGCATGGCCCGCACCGACGACCCGGACTCGGCCGGGAGCCAGGTCTACCTCATGCTGGCCCCGGCGCCCTTCCTGAACGGCAAGTACACCGCGTTCGGACGCGTGGTGACAGGCATGGAGATCGTGGACACGATCAAGGTCGGCGAGCGCATCAAGAGCATCGCCGTCGGCGATCGGTGAGGTGCGAGCCGCAGGACGTCGCGGGCTGGGGCCCCGCCGTCCGAGGCGAGGCTACAAATGAGGTGCGAGCCGCAGGACGTCGCGGGGCTGGGGCCCCGCCGTCCGAGGTGAGGCTACAAATGAGGAGGAGCCGGTGAAGCAGACCGCCGTCATCACGCTGGAGAGCGGGGGCGAGATCCGCCTGGAGTTCTTTCCCGAGGACGCGCCCCGCACCGTGGAAAACTTCGTGACGCTGACGAAGAACGGCTTCTACAACGGCCTCGCCTTCCACCGGGTGGTGCCCGCCTTCGTCGTCCAGGGCGGCGACCCCAAGGGCGACGGCACGGGCGGGCCCGGCTACACCATCAAGGCGGAGTTCAACAAGCGCAAGCACGAGCGGGGGGCGGTGGCCATGGCGCGCAGCCAGCACCCCGACTCCGCCGGCAGTCAGTTCTACATCACCTACGGCGCCCAGCCGCACCTCGACGGCAACTACACCGTCTTCGGACGGGTCACCTCGGGCATGGAGCACGTGGATCGCATCAAGCAGGGCGACCGAATGGCCTCCGTGGTCATCGTCGAGGAATAGCCCGTGGCCTGGTCGCTCCTGATCCGCGGCGGCGAGGTCGTGGACGGAACGGGAGCGCCGCGGCGGCGGGCCGACGTCGCCGTCGAGGCCGATCGGATCGCCGCGGTGGGCCCCGACCTCGCCGGCGAGGCCCGCCGGGTGATCGACGCCGGGGGGCACGTGGTGGCCCCGGGGTTCATCGACATCCACTCGCATTCCGACCTCTTCTACCTGGCCTGCCCGGCCGCCGAGTCGAAGGTCCGTCAGGGCTGCACCACCGAGGTCGTCGGCATGTGCTCGTTCTCGCCGGCCCCGGTGCCGGCCGCCGGGCGGGATCGGCTGCGGGTCTGGGCCGCGGGCATCGGGGCCCGACTGGACATCGACTGGACGACGTTCGGCGAGTATCTCGACGCCCTGCGGGCGGCCCGGGTCGGCATCAACGTCGTTCCCTTCGTCGGCCACGGCGCGCTCCGCCTGGCCGCCGTCGGCGCCGAGAACCGGGCGCCGGCGGCGGGCGAGATGGAGGCCATGCGGCGCATGCTGCACGAGGCGCTCGATGCCGGCGCGTTCGGATTCTCCACGGGGCTGGTGTACCCGCCGAGCGCCTATGCGGCGACGGAGGAGCTGATCGACCTCGCCCGCGCGATGGCGCGGCGCCGCGGGCTCTATTTCTCGCACATCCGCGGTGAGGCGGCGATGGTCGAGGACTCGATCCACGAGGCCATCCGGATCGGCGAGGAGGCCGGGGTCGGCGTCCAGATCGCTCACGTGAAGGTCACGGGCCGTGAGAACTGGGCGATGATCGACCGGGTGCTCGCCCTGATCGATCGGGCGCGTGCCCGCGGCGTCGACGTCAGCGGCGATGCCTACCCGTATCACGCCGGCTCCACTCGCATGGACAACCTGCTGCCGGCCTGGGTGCACGACGGCGGGGCCGCCCGCCTGCTCGAGCGCATCGCCGATAGAGCCACGCGCCGGCGCATCGTGGAGGAATCCCTGGTCGGCGGCGAGCGCTGGCGCACGCAGTCCATGGGAGCGGTGGGCTTCGACGAGGTGCGTATCGCCTCCTGCAGTCAGAAAGACCTGGAAGGGTTGTCGCTGGCCGACCTGGCCGGTAAGCGAGGGGTGTCGCCCCCCGAGGCCATGATGGATCTGCTGGTCGAGGAACGGGCGACGGTCTCGATGGTGGTCTTCTCGCAGAGCCCGGACAACGTCGCCAAAGTCCTGGCGCACCCGGCCATCATGGTCGGCTCCGACTCCCTGGGGCTGACGAGCGGGCCGGGGCCGCACCCCGGCAAGCCGCATCCCCGGATGTACGGGACGTTCCCCCGGGTGCTGGGTCGCTACGCGCGGGACGACCGGGTGCTGTCGCTCGAGGCCGCCGTGCAGAAGATGACCGGGATGCCGGCGGCCCGGCTGAGCCTCCACGACCGTGGACTGGTGCGTCCGGGCCAGGCCGCCGACCTGGCGATCTTCGACCCGGTCACCGTCAGGGACGAGGCGACGTTCGAGGACCCGCACCGACACCCGACGGGCATTCCGTACGTGATCATCAACGGAGCGGTCGTGGTCGACCGGGGCACCTTCACCCCGGCCGCCGGCCGGATTCTCCAGCCCCAACGCTGACCCGCCGCCGATGGTGATTCCAACGGGGCATGGGCGTGGCAAACCCCGGGGCCCATGCCCAGTGAAGGAGAACAATATGCCGAGCGCTCAGATCTTCATCAACGGTCAGTGGCAGCCACCCGCGTCCGGCGAGACCTACTCGCCCATCAACCCGGCGACGGAGGAGCCGATCACCCCCGTCGCCAGGGGCGACGAGCGCGACGTCGAGGCGGCGGCGGCCGCCGCCCGCAAAGCCTTCGACGAGGGGCCGTGGCCGCGCATGAGCCCTCACGAGCGGGGCCGGATCGTGTGGAAGCTCGGCGATCTCATCCAGGCCAACCTGGACGAGATGGCGCGTCTGGAGAGCCAGTGCACCGGCAAGACGCTGTTCGACTCGGGCAAGGTCGAGATCCCGTTCGCCGCCGAGGTCTTCCGCTACTACGCGGGCTGGGCCACCAAGATCCACGGCGAGACGCTGCAGCTCCGGGACAACGCCTTCACCTTCACCCTGCGGCAGCCGGTCGGCGTGGTCGGGGCGATCGTGCCGTGGAACTTCCCCTTCCTGCTCTCGTCCTGGAAGATCGCCCCCGCGCTGGCCGCCGGCAACACCGTCGTGCTCAAGCCGGCCTCCCAGACGCCGCTCACCGCGCTCAAGTTCGCCGAGCTGTGTCAGCAGGCCGGCCTGCCCGAGGGCGTGCTCAACGTGGTGACCGGCCCCGGAGGCAAGGCGGGAATGGCCCTGGTGAAGGATCCCCGGGTGGACAAGATCGCCTTCACCGGCTCGACCGAGGTGGGCAAGCAGATCATGCGCGAGGCGGCGGGTACGCTCAAGCGCCTGAGCCTGGAGCTCGGCGGCAAGTCGCCCAACATCGTGTTCGCCGACGCCGACATGGAGGCGGCGCTCCGGGGCGCCATGACCGGCATCTTCTACAACAAGGGCGAGGTCTGCGCGGCCGGGTCCCGGCTCTTCCTCGAGGAGCGCGTGCACGACGAGTTCATGGCCAAGCTCACCGAGCGGGTCAAGGGCCTCAAGGTCGGCGATCCCATGGACAAGGCGACCCGTATGGGTCCCGTCGTGTCCAAACAGCAGATGGAGACCGTGCTCTCCTACATCGAGGCGGGCAAGCGCGACGGCGCCCGGCTGGTTGCCGGAGGCTCCCGGATCGGCACCCGGGGCTACTTCGTGGAGCCGACCATCTTCGACGGCGTGACCAACCGGATGAAGATCGCGCGCGAGGAGATCTTCGGCCCCGTGCTGTCGGTGATCCCCTTCAAGTCCGTGGAGGAAGGGCTGGCCGAGGGGAACAACACCAGCTACGGGCTGGCCGCGGCGGTGTGGACGCGAGACGTCGCCAAGGCCTTGAAGGCGGCCCGGGCCATCCGGGCCGGCACCGTCTGGGTCAACGCCTACAACCTCTTCGACGCCGCGCTGCCGTTCGGCGGCTTCAAGGAGTCGGGCTTCGGCCGCGAGATGGGCTCGGCCGGCCTCGAGCACTACACCGAGGTCAAGAGCGTGTGGGTCGATCTGTCCTGACGCATGGCCCGAGGGGGACTCGCGCGCGTCCCCAGCGCATCCAGCCGAAGCTCAAGGTCTGGGTGGTGTTCGGCTCTCGAGTGAAGTTCGGCGATGGGCGGGCGCGGCTGCTCGAGCTGGTCGATGAGCTGGGCTCGCTGCGGCGGGCGGTGGGCCGGGTCGGCATGTCCTACCGCGCCGCCTGGGGGTATTTTCGCGAGCTGGAGCGCGCCTCCGGTGTGAAGGTGCTCGAGCAGATTCCCGGCGCCGGCCCCCGCGCCGGGACCCGCCTCACGGCCGAGGGGCGCGCTCTCGTCGCGCGCTTCCGCCGTTTTCAGGCCGGCATCGATACCAGCGCCCGCCGCGGCTTCGCGCGGATCTTCAGCGACCGCTGAGCGGCTGCCGGACGCCGGAGCCAGGGCTCAGGACCGCCCGGGCTCAATAGAAGAACACGCAGGGTCTTCCCCAGCTCAAGCCCTTGGCAAGCCGGATCCCTCGCAGCATCTCGGACCCTCCGTGTTGACCGCGGTGGCTGGGAAGCAGGGACCGACCCTGCCGCTCGTCGCGAAGTTTGACAGTCGTGGACAGGGCTTCGACCGCCCCGTGGCGCCCGGGCGGGAGGTCGGCACGGAGATAGCTCGACGCCAACCGACTGGCAAGGCCGCCCTGACCGTCCCCCGCGCCCTTGATTATGCTTGCGGAAGCATATATAGAGAGGGCACTCGTATCGGACGCGTCTCAGGACCGACAACCGTTGACGAAGAGGTGCTGAATGAGACGAGTGGGCATACTCATCCTGGCGGCGTGGGTGGGGTTGGCCATCTCGAGCTACGGCGCGGCGCAGTCGAACACCGTCATTCTCTCCACCACCACCAGCACGCAGGACTCGGGGTTGCTCGACGTGCTGGTGCCGATGTTCGAGAAGAAGACGGGCCTGAGCGTCAAGGCGATCTCCGTGGGGACGGGCCAGGCTCTGGCGCTGGCCGCGCGGGGAGAGGCCGACGTGACCCTGGCCCACGCGCCCTCGCTCGAGAAGAAGTACGTGGCCGAGGGCAAGATGCGCAACCGCCGCCTCGTCATGTACAACGACTTCGTCCTGATCGGGCCCGCGGCCGATCCGGCCAAGGTCAAGGGGGAGCAGAGGGCGCTGGCCGCCTTGAAGAAGATCGCCGCCGCCGGCGCTCGCTTCGTCTCACGAGGCGACAAGTCGGGCACCCACAACCTGGAGCTCAACCTCTGGAAGCAGGCGGGGGTGAAGCCGGGCGCGCCCTGGTACGTCGAGTCCGGCCAGGGCATGGGCGCCACCCTGGGCATCGCCGACGATCGTCAGGCCTACACGCTCACGGACCGGGCCACGCTGCTGGCCTTCAGCAAGCGCGTGAAGCTCATCACGCTGCTGGACGGCGATCGTCCGCTTCTCAACATCTACTCGGTCATGGAGGTCAACCCGGCCAACGGCCCCCGCGTCAACGAACAGGGGGGCAAGGCGTTCGCCGACTTCATGCTGGCGCCGGAGACCCAGGCCGTCATCGAGACCTTCGGCGTCGACAAGTACGGCCAGCCGCTCTTCGTTCCCATCGCCGGCAAGAAGGACGAGGACCTCTAGGCGGTGGACCTTCTCGTCGAGGGGACCCGGCGCGCCATCGCGCTCCTGCTCGGCGCCGATCCCGAGATCTGGGCGATCCTGTGGCTGTCGCTCCAGGTCTCGGCCACCGCCACCGGCCTGGCCCTGGTCATCGGCATTCCCGTGGGTGTGGTGCTGGCCCTCGCGCGGTTCCCGGGGCGGATGCTCCTGGTCAGCGGGGTCAATGCGGGGATGGGGCTGCCCCCGGTGGTGGTGGGACTCTTCGTCACGATCCTGCTCTGGCGCGCCGGGCCTCTGGGCGAGCTGGAGGTGCTCTACACGCCCGCGGCCATCGTCATCGCCCAGGCGGCGATCGCCTCGCCCATCGTCACCGGCATCACGCTGGCCGCGGTCCAGAACATCCCCGAGATGTTCCGACTCCAGCTCCTCGGGCTGGGCGCCTCTCGGCGCCAGATGGTGTGGGTGGTGCTGCGCGAGGCGCGCCTGCCCATGCTGGCCGCCGTCATGGCGGGCTTCGGGGGGATCATCTCGGAGATCGGCGCCTCCATGATGGTGGGCGGCAACATCAAGGGCCACACGCGAACGCTGACCACGGCGATGGTGCTGGAGACCGGTAAGGGCAACTTCGATATCGCCATCGCGCTGTCGATCCTGCTGCTGACGCTGGTCTTCCTGGCCAGCTGGGCGCTGACCTCCATCCAGCAGCGTCGCGCGTTGTGATCGCCACGGCCAGGCCCCTCGCGTCGCCCGATTACGGGGGCTGGCGGCGGACGTACCGCAGACGTTAGGATCTGCTCATGAAACGGTTCGAGGTCGTCCAGGCCGACAGCGTGGAAGACTGCCTGCGGGCGCTCGCCGCGCACGGGCGCGAGGCGAAGCTCCTGGCAGGAGGCACGGATCTGCTGCCCCAGCTCAAGAACGGGATGCTGGCCCCCCGCTACATGGTCGACCTGTCCAGGGTCACCCGGTTGCGGACCCTGGACGTCCATGACGGGCTCCGGGTGGGCGCCGCGGTGACGGCCCGAGAGCTCGAGCTGAATCAAGCCGTCCAGACGCGCTATCCGGCGCTGGCCGAGAGCGGCGCCCTCGTCGGCTCGGTCCAGGTGCGCAACCTGGCCACCGTGGGCGGCAACCTCTGCAATGCCGCGCCCTCGGCCGACATGGCCCCGCCGCTCCTGGCCCTGGAGGCCGAGGCGGTGATCGCCGGGCCCCGCGGCGAGCGGCGGGTGCCCCTGAGCGCGTTCTTCGCGGACGTGAGGCGCACGGTGCTGGCGCCCGACGAGCTGCTGCTCGAGCTCGTGATCCCGGCTCCGGCGCCGCGGAGCGGAGGACGTTACCTGCGCCACACGCCGCGGCGTGAGCTGGACATCGCCGTGGTGGGCGTCGCCTCCCAGCTCAGCCTGTCGGACGGCATCTGCGCGCGGGCGCGCATCGCGCTCGCTGCCGTAGCGCCGATTCCCCTCCGGGCGACGGCTGCCGAGCAGGCGCTGGAAGGGCGACCGCTCACGGCCGAGCTCATCGAGGAGGCGGCGGGGCTGGCGGCGGAGGCCGCCCGACCCATCAGCGATCAACGGGGATCGGCCGAGTTCCGCCGCCATCTCGTCCGCGTCCTGACGCGACGGACACTGACCTCCGCGCTCGCGCGAGCGCGGAGCTGAGCGAGAGGAGCTTCGAAGTGGCCAAGCAGGCCCTGAGCTTTACGGTGAACGACGAGGCGGTGGAGGTGCTGGTCCAGCCCTGGGACACCCTGCTGGACGCGCTGCGGGAGCGGCTGGGCCTCACGGGGCCGAAGGAGGGTTGCGGCACTGGCGACTGTGGGGCCTGCACGGTGCACGTCGATGACAAGCCGGTGGCGAGCTGCCTGATGCTGGCGGTGCAAGCGCGCGGCCGCTCGGTGCGCACGATCGAGGGGCTGGGCCGGCCGGGGGCGCTTCATCCGCTGCAGGACGCCTTCGTGCGGCACGGCGTGCCCCAGTGCGGATTCTGCATTCCCGGAGTCCTGATGGCCGCAGCAGCCTTGCTGGCCGAGAACCCGCGTCCGACCCCCGAGGAGATCCGCTACGGCATCGCCGGCAACCTCTGCCGGTGTACGGGCTACACGACCATGATCACCGCCATCAGTGAAGCCGCTGCCGCGGCGGCGAGGTAGACCACCATGGCCCAGAAGACGACGCGCGATGTCCGGGGAGTGGGGCTGGCCATCCCCCGGCCCGACGGCCCCGAGAAAGTCACCGGCCGGGTCCAGTACGTGGCCGATCTGCAGCCACGCGGGCTCCTGCACGCCAAGCTGCTCCGGAGTCCGCACGCCCACGCCCGCATCGTACGGATCGACACCACCCGGGCCCGGGCGCTGCCGGGCGTGCGCGCGGTCCTCACCGCGGCCGATGTCCCCGAGCTCAAGCGCAAGGCGCCGACGCGCGCCCACGCGGTGCTGGCGATCGATCGCGTGGTGTTCGTTGGACAGCCGGTGGCCGCCGTCGCGGCCGACGAGCTGGCCATCGCCGAAGAGGCGATCGATCTCATCACTGTCGAGTACGAGGTGCTCCCGGCCTCCGTGGACCCGCTGAAGTCGATGCAGGTCGGCGCGCCCGGCGTCGCTGACGCCGGCACCGAAGCGGACACCAGCGAGGCCATGGCCCACGGAGCCGTCACGGTGGCCAAGACCGATGCGCCCCCGCCCAAGGCCGCCAACGTGGCCCAGCAGTCGCGGCTCCACCGCGGCGACGTCGCCAGGGGCTTCGCGGAATCCGACCTGGTGCTCGAGAAGACCTATCGTGTGCCGATGGTGCACCAGGGCTACCTCGAGCCGCACGCCGTGCTGGCCGAATGGGACCGCACGGGGTTCCTCACCCTGTGGGCCAGCACGCAAGGCTCGTTCAACACCCGCTCCGAGGTCGCGGACGTCCTGCAGATGTCAGAGAACCAGATCCGCGTGATCCCGATGGAGTGCGGGGGCGGCTTCGGCGGGAAGATCCGCGCCCTGTGCGAGCCGATCACCGCGCTGCTGGCCCGGGCCACCGGGCGGCCGGTGCGCTACGTGATGACCCGGCGCGAGGAGCTGGAGGCCGGCAACCCCGCGCCCCAGGTCATCATCCGGCTCAAGACCGGCGTGAAGCGAGACGGCACGCTGATGGCGCTCGAGGCGGAGACCGTGTTAGAGGCGGGCGCCTTCTCGGGAGCGGTCCTGGCCGTGAGCGCGGTCTTCCTGGCCAGCCTCTACAAGTGGCCGGCGTTCGAGGTGCGCGGGGCCGAGGTGCTCACCCACAAGCCGAGCATTGCCGCCTATCGGGCCCCGGTCGCCCCCCAGACGATCTTCGCCATCGACTCGCACATGGAGCAGATCGCCCGCGCGCTGGGGCTCGACCCGGTCGAGTTCCGCCGGCGCCACCTCATCGCCGAGGGCGATCCGATGGCCAATGGCCAGCCCTGGCAGAGCAACGGCGCGCGGGAAGTCCTGGACCGCATCGCTGGGCACCCGCTCTGGAAGAGCCGGGCCGAGTGGAAGGCCAGCGGCGGCAAAGGCCATGGCCTGCGGGGGACGGGGCTGGCCCTGGGCGGGTGGCTCGGCGGCCTTCAGCCGACCGGCGCCACGGTGCGCCTCAACCCCGACGGGACGGTCAGCGTCCTCACCGGCCAGGTGGACATCGCCGGCACCAACATCGCGCTGGCCCAGATCGCCGCCTCCGCGTACGGCGTCGATATCGAGAAGGTCCGCATCACCACCGGGGACACCGATACCGCGCCGATGACCGGGCTCAGCGCCGGCAGCAAGACGGTCTACACGGTCGGCACGGCCGTGCTCCAGGCGGCGGAGGACGCGCGCCGGCAGACGCTGGAGATCGCGGCCTCGGAGCTGGAAGCTTCCGTCCACGATCTCGAGCTCGTGGATGGCCGCGTGACCGTTCGGGGCATGCCCGATCGTGGCATCACGCTCGCCCAGATCGGCAAGAAGGGCAATCTCTACATGTCCAAGGTGCCGCCCGTCCTCGGGGTGAGCCGCCCGGCGTTCTCCCAGCAGGCCCCGGGCTTCGCCGCTCAGCTAGCGCGGATCGAGGTCGACCCCGACACCGGAGAGGTCACGGTGTACGACTTCGTGGTCGTCCAGGACGTGGGCAAGGCGATCAACCCGCTGGGCGTCGAGGGACAGATGCAGGGCGGCGCGGTGCAGAGCCTGGGGATGGCGCTCACCGAGGCCCTGACGTACGACGACGAGGGCCGCCTGACCAACCCCAGCCTGCTCGACTACCGCAAGCTCACCGCGGCGGATCTTCCGGACATCGAGACGATCATCGTGGAGAAGCCGTCGCCGTCCGGCCCCTTCGGGGCCCGGGGCGTCGGCGAGCCGCCCATCGTCCCGGCGCCCGCCGCCATCGCCAACGCGGTCGAGGACGCGACGGGAGTCCGGATCACCACGGCCCCGCTCACGCCCGAGCGCATCGCGCTGGCGCTGCTCGCCGGGCCGCCCGCCAGAACCGGCTAGACGTCTCCGCGGGCCCAGGCGACTCGATGTGGATCGCCGGCAACCGCTACGACGTGCGAGAGCTGAACGGCGCGTTCGGCGACCTGGGCACGCTGATCCCCTTCGTCCTCGGGGCCCTGGTCATGCTGGGCCTGCTCATGGTGCTCGTGGGCCTCGGCCTCGCCGACTCGGTGAGCATCCTGCTGCGGCTGTTCCCGGCCGCGGTGCTCGGCGTAATTCTGATGTTCGGCGGCCTGGAGCTGGCCAGGGGCCTGCTGCCCAGTGTCGCCACGGGCAGCGATCGTGCGGTGACCCTGCTCACGGCCGCCGTCGCGATGTGGAACATGGGCGCAGGCTTCCTGGCGGGCCTCGCCCTCTGGTACATGCACCCGGGCAACGGACGCGCACGCCAGCCCGAGGACGAGGCTCGGGGCCCCCGCGCACGTGGCATAGTGAGGCCTGACCGAGAGGAGGGCGCATGAAGGTGTTGACGGTGCTGATGCTGCTGGCGCTCCTGCACGCGAGCGGCGGGCCCGCGGTGGCCGCCGAGCTCCTGCTCTCCGTCGCCATCAGCATGAAGGAAGCCGCAGAGGACGTGGGCCGCCGGTTCGTCGAGCACCATCCCGGTGTGACGTTGCGGTACAACTTCGGCGCCACTGGCGATCTGCAGAAGCAGATCGAGGCGGGCGCCCCGGTGGACGTGTTCGTCTCGGCCGCTCAGCGCCAGATGGACGAGCTGGAGCTCGGCGGGTTCATCGTTCCGGAGAGCCGCCGGGTGTTCGCCCGCAACGTCCTGGTCACGGTCAAGTCGGCGGCCGAGCCTCTGGATCTGCCGGGACCGTCGGACCTTCTCGATCGACGCGTCCAGCGAATTGCCATTGGCAATCCCAGGACGGTACCGGCCGGGCAGTACGCCGAGGAGAGCCTGCGCACGCTGAGGCTGTGGGACCGGCTCAAGAGCCGGCTGGTGTTCGGGGAGAACGTCCGCCAGGTGCTCGACTACGTCAGCCGGGACGAGGTCCACGTGGGCATCGTGTACGCCACCGACGCCCTGACCCGCGCGGGCCAGGTGCGTCTGGCCTTTGCCTTTCCCGAGGATACGCACAGCCCGATCGTGTACCCGGCCGCCGTGGTGAAGAGCAGCCGCCACCGCGAGCTGGCCCGGGCCTTCGTCGAGATACTGGCCGGATCGGAGGGCCAGGCGGTGCTGCGCCGTCTGGGCTTCGAGCTGCCCGGCCCCGATCGTCGATGAGCCGCGAGCATTGGGATGCCCTTGCGCTGTCGGTGCAGGTGGCCGTGGTGGCCACGTTCCTGAACGCCGTGCTCGGGATCCCTTTGGCCTACGTGCTCGCTCGCCGCGTCTTCCGCGGCAAGACGGTGATCGACCTGCTCATCACCCTGCCGCTCGTCCTGCCTCCTACCGTCACCGGCTATTACCTCATCGTGCTGCTCGGTCGGCGCGGCTGGCTGGGAGGTCCGCTCTACGACCTCACCGGCTGGACTGTGGCCTTCACCTGGTACGCGGCGGTGGTGGCGGCGACGGTGATGGCGCTGCCTTTGCTGGTGCGCACGGCGCGGGCGGCCATCGAGTCGGTCGACCGCGACCTGGAGAAAGCGGCCTACACGCTGGGGCGGCCCGAGTGGCGGACGGCCCTCGAGGTCACCCTGCCCCTGGCCGGGCGCGGCATCCTGGCCGGCCTGGTGCTCGCCTTCGCGCGCGCGCTCGGGGAGTTCGGGGCGACGCTGATGCTGGCGGGGAACATCCCGGGCCGTACGCAGACCGTGCCGCTGGCCATCTACACCGCCGTGCAGACCGGCGAAGCCGCCGAGGCGCTCGTCCTGGTGGCGGCGCTGACCGCGCTGTCCTGCGCGGTGCTGCTCGCGGCTGGCCGGCTGGGCGCTCGAGCGGCCTGAACGTGAGCCGTCTCGAGGTGCGGATCGTCAAGCGGTTGCCCGGCTTCGCGCTGGACATCGACTGGAGCGGGGATGACGGCGTGGTCGCGCTGTTCGGGCCCTCCGGGGCGGGCAAGAGCCTGACGCTGCACTGCCTGGCCGGGCTGATCCGGCCCGATCACGGTCGCGTCGTCGTGGACGGGCGGGTGTTCTTCGACACCCCCGGGATCGAGCTGCCCCCCCAGGCCCGGCGCGTGGGGTACGTGTTCCAGAGCTACGCGCTCTTTCCGCACCTCACGGTGGCCGAGAACGTCGGCTTCGGCTTGCGCGACAGGCCGCGGCAGCACCGTCAGGAGCGCACCGCCGCCGTGCTGGAGCGTCTCGGCTTGACGGGGCTGGGCGACCGACGTCCGGGTGAGCTGAGCGGCGGCCAGCGGCAGCGCGTGGCGCTGGGCCGGGCGCTGGCCATCGACCCGGCGCTGCTGCTGCTCGACGAGCCGCTCTCCGCGCTCGATGCGCCGATGCGGGCGGGGCTGCGCGACGAGCTGCGCGCACTGCTGCTGGACTGGGGGATCCCGGCCGTGATCGTCACCCACGATTTCACCGAGGCCTATCGGCTGGGCGATCGCATCGTGGTGTACGATGCCGGTCGGGTCATCCAGTCGGCGCTGCGCTCCGAGCTGCTCTGGCAACCGGCTTCCGAGGCCGTCGCCCGCATCATGGGCATCCGCAACATCCTGCACGGGATCGTCATCAAGGCCACGCCCGACCGGATCCAGCTGCGGTGGCGCGGTCTGACGCTGGAGGCGGTGAACTCCCCCACCCGGGCCTATCTGCCGCCGCCGGAGGCCCCGATCGCGTTCTTCATCCGGCCCGAGTACGTGCGGCTCATCCGCAAGGACCGGGGCGCTCCGGATCCCCAGCACCACATGAACCTCATGAGCGGGCGGATCGTCGACGAGACCGATTTCGGCACCACGTGGGCCCTGCGGATCCGTCTGGACGAGCCCGGCGCGCCCGCGCAGGGCCAGTACGACCTCGAGGTGGAGGTGCCCCGCCTGGTCTACGAAATTCTGGAGGTTGCCCGCGACCGCCGCTGGCAGCTGTCGATCCACCGGGGCTCGATCCAGGTGCTGCCCCGGTGACCGCCCGCCCGGTGCTCGAGGCTCAGGACGTCGCCGTCCGGCGCTCCGACACCTTCACGCTGGACATCCCCGCCCTGGACGTCCGGGCCGGTGAAGTCCTGGCCGTGATCGGTCCCAACGGGAGCGGCAAGTCCACGCTCTTGCGCGTGCTGGCCCTGCTCCAGGTGCCCGACCGGGGCGAGGTGCGCTATCGCGGCAGCGTGGTGACGGCGGCCGAGGGGCTCGGCGTGCGCCGCCGGATGGCCACCGTGTTCCAGTCGCCGATGCTGGCCGATATGACGGTCGAGGCCAACGTCGCGCTGGGGCTCCGCTTTCGCGGGGTGCCGCCGGCCGAACGGGCACTGCGCGTGCGCCGCTGGCTCGAGCGCTTCGGCGTCGCCCCCCTCGCGGCGCGGTCGGCCCGCGCCCTCTCCGGTGGCGAAGCGCAGCGGGTGGCCCTGGCCCGCGCGCTGGTGCTCGAGCCCGAGGTCCTCTTCCTGGACGAGCCGTTCTCCGGGCTGGACGAGCCCACGCGTGCCGCGCTCGTGCCCGAGCTCGGCGCGGTGCTGAGAGCCGAGCGGGTGACGACCGTCCTGGTCTCGCACGACCGAACCGAGGCTCAGGGGCTGGCTGATCGCGTCGCCGTCCTGATGAAGGGCCGCCTGTGCCAGGTGGACGAGACGGCGCGCACGTTCCAGGCTCCCGCCTCCGAGGAGGTGGCCCGCTTCGTCGGCGTGGAGACAATCGTCAGTGGCGAGGTCGTCGCCACCGGCTGGGGCGTCGCGACGATCGATGTGGCCGGTTGCCGGCTGGAGGTGGCGGCGGCGGCCAGGCCGGGAGAGCGGGTGCGCCTGGGTATCCGGCCTGAGGACGTCACGCTGGCCCAGTCACCGGAGGGGCCGATGCTGACCAGCGCCCGTAATCACTTGCGGGGCACGGTGATCCGCATCACCCCGGGCAGCCCGGTGCGCGTGCTGGTGGACGTGGGGTTTCCGCTCGTAGCCGCCATCACTCCCCGCTCGGTGCAGGAGCTCAGGCTTACCGCCGGGGTGCCGGTCACGGCCGTCTTCAAGGCGAGCGCCGTGCACGTCATAGACCAGGCGATCCTTGACAGCGCCAGCCCCTTGGGGCTAAATGTGAAGCACCCGCAACCAGATGTATCGGACGGGGGTAGCGATTGACTGAGATAAACGCCAGGCCAGCGGCCGCCCGGTCGCTGGCGTTGTTCTCTGTATCCCCTCCCTGCCGCCCTCAAGGAGGCCATGCATGACCGAGGAGAGCCTCATCGAGCGACTCATGGCCGAGAACGAGGAGTTCCGCCGCCTCCGGCTCGAGCATCAGGATCACGACCGTAACCTGGAGGCGTTGAAAGGCGCGTCCCCGCTCTCGGCTGAGCAACAGTGGCGCATGACGGAGCTCAAGAAGCTGAAGCTGATGGCGAAGGATCGAATGGAAGAAATCATCCGGCACGCGCGCGTCACGGCCTGACGCCGAGCCGGTCGAGGCTTTCTCATGCCGCGGACCGCGGCCAGAGCGCTCCGCGGATTCACCCACCTGGGGCCCAGGGGCGAGGCCCGCATGGTCGACGTCTCTGCCAAGCCGGAGACGGCGCGCCAGGCGGTGGCCCGGGCGGTCCTGAGGATGGCGCCCCGTACGGTGCGTCTCATCCGGGCCGGCAACGCGCCCAAGGGCGATGTGCTGGGGGTGGCGCGAACGGCCGGCATCATGGCGGCCAAGCGCACCCATGAGCTGATCCCGCTCTGTCACCCCCTGCGCATCACCGGGATCGACATCGAGTTCACCGATGACGTGCGCCGCGGCGAGCTCTCGGTGCAGGCTCGCGTGCGGACCGTCGACAAGACGGGCGTGGAGATGGAGGCCCTGACGGCGGTCAGCGTGGCCGCCCTCGCGGTGTACGACATGGTCAAGGCGGTGGAGAAAGGGGTCACCATCGCCCGCGTGGAGCTGCTCGAGAAGACCGGGGGAAAGTCCGGCCACTGGCGGCGACGCGAACGCAGCCGGGTCCCTCCTGGAACAGGCCACCCACGGCTCAAGCCGGGCTCCCGGTCCCCGCTCCAACAATGAAGACCGCGCTCGTGCATTCCGACCAGTACGCCCAGTTCGACTACGGACCGGAGCATCCCCTGCGTATGGAGCGCCTCGACCTCACCTGGCGCCTGATGCAGGCCTACGGCCTCACCGCGCTCCCCGGCGTCACCGTGACGGCCCCGGACCCGGCCGAGGAGTCGGAGCTGCTGCGTTTCCACACCGAGGAGTACCTGACCGTGCTCAAGGCCGCCAACACCGGTCGGGCCCCCATGGCGGTGGTCTGTCGTTATGGCCTGGGCCCGGGCGACAACCCGGTGTTCCCCGGCTTGTGGGACGTGGCGCGACTGGCCGCCGGCGGCTCCGTGCTGGCGGCGCGGCTGGTCGGCAGCGGCCAGGTGGAGCGCGCGTTCCACTTCGCCGGAGGGCTGCACCACGCCATGCCCGATCGGGCCTCGGGCTTCTGCTACGTCAACGACGCCGTGCTGGCGATTCTCCACCTGCGCGCCCGCGGCTTGCGGGTCGCCTACATCGACATCGACGCCCATCACGGTGACGGGGTTCAGCAGGCCTTCTACGCCGACCGCAACGTGCTGACCATCTCCATCCACGAGCGGGGCGACCGGCTCTTTCCGGGCACGGGATTCGTGGAGGAGGCTGGCGAGGGCGAGGCGCGAGGCTATTCGGTGAACCTGCCGCTCGACGTCCTCACCGACTCCTCCGCCTATCTGCCCGCCTTCGAGGCCGTAGTGCCGCCGCTCGTGCGGGCCTTCAGCCCGGACGTGGTGGTGGCCCAGCTCGGGATCGACTCCCACCGGACGGACCCGCTCACCCACCTCGCCCTGGACGTGCAGGGCTTCGCCCGGGTGGTGGCACGGATCACCGAGCTGGCGCCCAGGCTGGTGGCCCTGGGAGGCGGCGGATACGACGTGGGGAACGTCGCGCGGGCCTGGACGGCGGCCTGGGCGGTGATCAACGGCGTCGAGCTGCCGGCCGAGCTGCCCCAGCCCTTTCTCGAGCGGGTGGGATCGCGTGTGCGCACCCGATCGCTCTGGGACCCGCCGGCGCACCTGGACGAGGACCGCCGGCGAGTCGTCCAGGACTACCTCGCCCGCCAGGTCGACAGCGTGCAGCGGCTCATCTTCCCGCTTCATGGGCTCTGAGTTTGTCGTGCTACAGTGACCAGACGACGGTGTCGTCTGACGCCGGGTGGAGGTCCCGAGCGTGCGCGGCGTGCTGATCACGTTCGAGGGCGTCGAGGGGTCGGGCAAGACGACCCAGTTGACGCGCCTCGGGCGATGGCTGGAACGAAATGGCTTCCGTGTCGAGCGAACAGCGGAGCCGGATGGCACCGCCCTCGGTGTCGCCATCCGGCGGCTGTTCGAGCGTCCCGGCTCGCGGCCGACCCCGCTCGCCGAGCTCTTCCTCTTCCTGGCCGCGCGCCAGCAGCACGTGAGCGAGCGCATCCGCCCCTGGCTCGCCCAGGGCCGGGTCGTCCTCTGCGACCGCTACGTCGACGCCACCACCGCCTACCAGGGCTACGGGCGCGGGCTGGACGTCGAGCTGATCCGCGAGCTGAACGTCCGCGCCACCGGCGGCATCCTGCCCGACCTGACGCTGGTCTTCGATCTCGAGCCGGCCGTGGGGCTCCGGCGCATCGGCAAGCGCCGCCTGGATCGCTTCGAGCGCGAGGCCCTGGCGTTTCACCGGCGGGTACGCCGCGGCTACATCGAGCTTCACCGGGCCGAGCCCAAGCGGGTGCGGCTGATCCGGGCGGCCCGGCCCGCCGGCGTCATCGCGGACGAGGCCCAGGCGCTCGTGGGAGATTTCCTGCGTGGCCTTTGAGGCGCTGGCGGATCAGCCTCCCGCGATCGAGCTTCTGCGGCGCACGCTGGCCGGAGGCCGGGTGGCCCACGCCTACGCGTTCGTGGGCCCCCCGGAGAGCAGAGCCATCACCGCGGCCCTGTCCTTCGCTCAAGCCTTGCTCTGTCCGGTCGGGGGTTGTGGCGCCTGCCGGGCCTGCAGTCTGGCGGCGGCCAGCCGGCACCCGGATCTGCACGTGATCATGCCGACGCCGCCCGAGACCAACCCCAGGGGCCCGCGCGCCATTCGTATCGGCGCGATCCGCGCGCTGGAGCGGCAGGCGGCCCTGGCCCCCGTCACGGCGGTCCGCAAGGTGTTCGTTCTGGACGAGGCGGAGCGGATGACGGGGGAGGCGCCACAGGCGTTCCTCAAGACACTGGAGGAGCCGCCGGCGCGCACCGTCATCGTGCTGGTGCTGCCGCGGACGCGCGCGGTCCCCGCCACCGTGCTGTCGCGCTGTCAGCTCGTCCGATTTCCAACCCCGGCGCCGCCCTCGCAGGAGCAGGCCGAGGTCGTGGAGGCGCTGGCCGAGGTGCGGGCCAAGGGCATGGAGGCGCTCTTCCGCCGGGCCCAGGGGTTCGACCGTGACCGTGAGCGCGCCGAGCGCTTCGTCGACGCCTGCTGGCTCCACTGCCGCGACCTGCTGCTGGCCCGCTGTGGCGCCCCCGGACGGCTGCTCACCGACCCGGCCGCGGCCGAGGTGCTCACCCGAGAGGCCGCGGGGTGGAGCGTGGAGGCGTTGCTCCGGGCCATCGCCATCTGCCGCGAGGCCCGGCAGGCGCTGGCCGTGAACGTGACACCCCGGCTGACGCTGGAGGTCGTACTGACCCGGCTGGCGCTGCGGGCGGCCTGAGGACCATGGCATGAGCGAGGTCGAGACCGCCTATCTGGTCGGCATCCGGCTGCGCGAGGTCGCCCCGGCCGAGGACTACAAGCTGGTCGGCGACGAGCTGACCGTGGCCGTCGGCGACTTCGCGGTGGTCGAGGCGGCCGGGGGCGAGCTCGTCGGCGAGGTCCGCCGGCCGCGGCGGCCGCTCCCCGAGTTCAAGCGAGACAGGGCGTTTCCGCAGGTGGTGCGCCTGGCCACCGAGACGGAGGTCCGGGAATGGCACGCGCGTCGCGAGCGCGAGAAGGCGCACGTCGCGACCTCGCAGCGTCTGGCCCGCCAGCGCGGGCTGCCGGTCAAAGTGGTGGACGTCGAGATCCACCCGACGGCCCGCCGGATCACGGTGTACTTCAACGCCGGGGACCGTGTGGACTTCCGCGAGCTCGTGCGCGACCTGGCCCGCGAGTTCCGGGCCCGCATCGAGATGCGCCAGATCGGTGCCCGCGACACGACCAAGGTCATGGACGGCATCGGCCCTTGCGGACGCCAGCTCTGCTGCTCGTCGTATCTTCGCAAGTTCGAGCCGATCTCGGTGAAGATGGCCAAAGCCCAGGACATGCCGCTCACCGACAGCCGGCTGCTGGGCAATTGCGGGCGGCTCAAGTGCTGCCTGCTCTACGAGTTCTCGCTCTATCAGGAGCTCCGCTCGCGGCTGCCCAAGGTCAACACGCCCTGCCAGGCCTCCTGCGGGGGCGGCGGCTGCATGAGCGGAAAGGTCAGATCGATCCGGGTGCTCAAGCAGTCCGTGGTAGTGGGCTTTCCCGACGGCACCGAGGCCGAGGTGCCCTTGGACCAGATCACCTGGGAGGGGCGAGCGCACATTGTTGTAGCGGGGTCCGCGAGCCCGGATCAGAGTGTTGTAGCGGAGCCCGAGAGTCCGGATAAGGCCGAGGGTGGCCTGAGCTAGGTGCGTGTGGCTCCGAGCGTCTTCTATCTCACCACGCCGATCTACTACGTCAACGCGCCACCCCACCTGGGGCACGCGTACACGACCATCATCGGCGACGCGATGGCCCGCTGGCACCGCCTGGTCGGCGACCGCGTCTTCTTCCTCACCGGCACCGACGAGCACGGCGACAAGATCGCCCAGGCCGCGGCCGCGGCCGGCATCTCCCCCCAGGCGCTGGCCGACCGGAACTCGGCGGCGTTCCGACAGGCCTGGAAGCGGCTGGGGATCGTGTACGACGACTACATCCGCACGACCGAGCCCCGCCACACCGCGGTGGTCCAGCACATCCTGCAGCGGCTGCATGACGCCGGCGAGTTCTACCTGGGCAAGTACGGCGGCCAGTATTGCTTCGGCTGCGAGCGCTTCTACACCGACAAGGAGGTTGCCGACGGGCTCTGCCCCGACCACCGCACCCCGCTGACCTATATCGAGGAGGAGAACTACTTCTTCCGGATGTCGGCCTACCAGGACTGGCTGGTGGGGTATCTCAAGGCGCATCCCGACCTGATCCGGCCCGAGCGCTATCGCAACGAGATCCTGGGCTTCCTCGGCGAGCGGCTCCACGATCTGTCGATCAGCCGTCCCAAGAGCCGGCTACAGTGGGGCATCCCGCTGCCCTTCGACGACCGCTTCGTCACCTACGTGTGGTTCGACGCCCTCATCAACTACGTCTCGGCGCTGGACTACCCGGACGGCGAGCGCTTCCGCACCTTCTGGCCGCATGCCCAGCACCTCATCGGCAAGGACATCCTCAAGCCGCACGCTGTCTACTGGCCCTGCATGCTGAAGGCCCTGGCCCGCGCCCAGGGGTTGCCCGAGGACCGCTCCGACGCGCTGCTGTTCCGCCACCTCAACGTGCACGGGTACTGGAACATCGGCGGCGGCAAGATGTCCAAGTCCGTCGGTAACGTGGTGGAGGCGCTCGCCTTGAGCGAGAAGTACGGCAACGACGCGTTCCGGTACTTCGTCCTGCGCGAGATGGTCTTCGGCCTGGACGCCGACTTCTCCGAGGAGGCGTTCGTGGGCCGGCTCAACGCCGATCTCGCCAACGACCTGGGGAACCTGGTGGCGCGGGCCACCACCCTGATCGCCAGCCACGGCGGCATCACCCGGGTGCCGGCCGCCACCGAGCTCGATCGCCAGGAACTGGCGATCCGGCAGAGTGTCGAGGAGCTGGTGCAGCGCGACGGCCCGCACAGCCTCCACGAGGCGATGGACGCGTTCGCTTTCCACCGGGCGCTGGGGCGGGTGTGGAACGTCATCGCCCTGCTGAACGGCTACGTGGATGTGAGCAAGCCGTGGGGGCTGGCCCGGGACCCGGCGGCCCGGCCGCATTTGGAGCGCGTGCTCTACGTGCTCGGCGAGTCGCTCCGCATCCTGGGTATCGTGCTGGCGCCGTTCCTCCCCGATGCCGCCGTCAGGATCCGCCAGGCCCTGGGGCAGACGGCAGAGCCGCAGCTGGCCCACGCCGCGTGGGGCGGGCTTCAGCCGGGCGCTCCGGTCCGCAAGCTCTCGGGTCTGTTCCCGCGCGTCGATCAGCGCGCCACGGCGACGGCCGGAGTGGCGGCGGACCGGCCGGTGGAGACGCTCGACCGGGCCAGCGCCAAACACGGCGAGTCGGCGGGGCCGATCACCAAGGATCAGTTCGCGCGGCTCGACCTCCGGGTGGCCCAGGTGCTGGCCGCCGAGCCCGTGGCCAAATCGAGGAAGCTGCTCAAGCTCACCGTCTCGCTGGGCGGCGACGAGTCCCGCACCGTCGTGGCGGGCATCGCCGAGCACTACCGGCCGGACGAGCTCGTCGGCAAGAAGGTGGTGATCGTCGTCAATCTCGAGCCGGCCCGGCTGATGGGGATCGAGTCGCAGGGCATGCTCCTGGCGGGGTCCGCCCAGGGACAACTCTCGATCCTCGTCCTCGACCGCGATCTGCCGCCCGGCGCCAGGGTGACCTAGGTGCTTGTCCGGGTAGCGGTCCCAGAGGCACGGCCCGGCTGCGCCGGGGCGTGCCGAATGTTGGGGGGTGTGGGGGGCCATGTCGGGGCCCCCCACGTCGCCTAGTGCGGTCACCGACGGGCGAGGCCCCGTGATGGAGGCCCACGCCTCGCCGGTCGCCGGTCCGAGGGTGGAGCGAGCCCTGCGCGCGTGGGGCCCGTGGCTCCGCCGCTGGGGCATTTCCATGGTGTCCCTGGTCGGCGGCCTGCTCACTCTGTTCGTCTTTCGGCGCGAGCTGACGCACATCCGATGGTTCGTCGGCTCCATCCTGCTCATCTGGATCCTGTTCGCGGTGCTGACCCAGGTCCGGCAAGCCCTGGAGGCGCGCGGCCACCGCCTGGTCATCACCGCGGCCGACTACTTGATCCAGAGCCTGTACCACGGGGTGCTGCTGTTCCTGCTGCCCGTCTACTGGGCGAGCACCACGCTCACCTCGCTCAACGCGCCGTTCCTGGTGCTCATCGTGGTACTGGCGATCCTGGCGACGTTCGATCCCTGGTACCACGTCGTGGTGCACCCGCGGCCGTGGACCCGCTACGTCTTCTTCCTCGTTTCGATCTTTTGCGGGCTCAACCTGGCGCTGCCGCTGGTCGGCGTGCCGCCTCACCTGGCGCTGGCCGGCGCGGCCTGGGCCTCGGTCGGGGCCCTCACCCCGTCGGTGTGCCGGGCCCGTGGCTGGCGGTGGTGGTTCGGGCTGCGCACCATGGCCCTGGCCGGCGTCTTCGTGGCGGTGCTCACCTGGTGGGGGCGCGCGGTGCTTCCGCCGGTGCCCCTGTTCATCGCCGCCAAGACGATGGCCTGGGCCGTCGAGGGCGACTCCCTGGAGCCGGTGGACGGGCCCATCGCCGCCGCCGACCTTCGCCGGCGCGGTCTCATCGCCTACACCGCGGTCTACGCGCCCGCCGGGCTCAAGCAGAGTGTGCGGCACGTCTGGCGCCAGGAAGGTCGCGTCGTCGACGACGTGCGCCTGTCCCCCGTGCACGGCGGACGCCGGGAGGGCTTTCGCACGTACTCGCGGAAGACCTCGTTCCCGGCCGACCCGTCCGGACGGTGGGTGGTGGACGTCCTGACCGGTTCCGATCAGCTCGTCGGTCGCCTGCGCTTCACCGTCGTGCCCTGATGCTCGACCTCGTCGATACCCACGCCCATCTGCACTTCCCGCAGTTCGCCGTCGACCTGCCCGAGACGCTGGCCCGGGCGCGCGCGGCCGGCGTCCGGCGCCTGGTGACCGTGGGCACCGACATCGCGGGCTCGGCGGCCGCCGTCGCCCTGGCCCAGGCCGAGCCCGACGTGTGGGCCACCGTGGGCATTCACCCCCACGACGCCGCCACTGGCGACGAGCCCACGTTCGCCGAGATCGCCCGCCTGGCCGCCGAGCCCCGCGTGGTGGCGATCGGCGAGATCGGCCTGGACTTCTTCCGCAACCTGGCCTCGCGCGACGACCAGGCGCGGGTCTTTCGGCGGCTGCTGGGCCTGGCCCGCAGCGCCGGCAAGCCGGTGGTGATCCACTGCCGCGACGCGCACGCCGAGGTCGTGCAGATCCTGACCGAGGAGAAAGTCCAGGAGATCGGCGGGATCATGCACTGCTTCTCGGGCGATGTCGCCGTGGCCCGCCAGTGTCTGGACCTGGGGCTGGTCATCTCGCTGGCCGGACCTGTCACGTACCCCAACGCGCGGGCGCTGCCCACGGTGGCCCGGTTCGTGCCAGGCGATCGTCTGGTGATCGAGACCGACTGTCCGTTCCTGCCGCCGCAGGGGCATCGCGGACAGCGTAACGAGCCGGCGCACCTCGCCATCACCGCGGCGCGGGTGGCCGAGTTGCGAGGCGTGCCGGTCGAGGCGCTGGCTCGCGAGCTCACCGCCAACGCCTGCCGCGTGCTGGGCCTGCCGTGACGCTGCGAGACCTCGGCTTTTTCTTGAGAGGCCGACTCAATCAAGGGGTGACGCGGGTCCTGAACCTGCGCCAGCCCTCCGCGCCGCCGCCCGCCCCGCTCCACGAGGTCCTGCACGGGGCCGGCGGGCCCCTGGCGCTGGCCGGGCTGGTGGCCGGACGATCCAACGCCGAGCGCGAGGCGGCGGTGGCCGCCTATCTGGTGGCCCACGGCGTCGAGTTCGCCCGGCACCGCTTCGCCACCTTCGAAGGTCGCGGCGAAAACTTCAGCGTCGACCTGGGCAGCGGCGAGCGCGTGCTCGTGCTGATCGCCCACCACGACGCGGTCCCGGGCAGCCCCGGCGCCAACGACAACGGGGCGGCCGTCGGCATCCTCCTGCACCTGCTGGACCGGCTCGGCTCCCGCGTGCCACCCGGGCTGCGTGTGCGCGTGCTGTTCACGGCAGCGGAGGAGCTGGGGTACCTGGGCGCCCGGGCCTACGTCCGCGACACCGAGCTCGCCGACATCGTCGGCGTGCTCAGCCTGGAGCTGTGCGGCATCGGCGATAGCCTGGCCGTCTGGGACGTCACCGGGGAGTCCGGCTTTCTCAGGTCGATCACCGGCGCCCTCGATGGCCTGGGCCTTCGCCGCGACGAGAGCTATCACGTCGTGGGCCGGATCCCGGTGTTCGGCAGCGATCATCGGGCCTTCGCGGCGGCGGGCATTCCCGCTTATGGCCTGACCATGGTGCCCGCGCGCGAAGCCGAAGCCCTCCGGCGCTTCGTGTTGAGCCCGGCGCGCAGCGCATTCCGGAACCTCGTGCGCCGGCCGCCCCCTTTCGACACCTACCACACGAGCCGTGACGGCCTCCGGACGCTGCAGGCGCCGGCGCTCCAGCGGGTAGGGCTCGCGCTGGAGGTCCTCGTGGACGCGCTGGGGTGACCAGCGCCCCTTTCGACGGCATCGCGGCCGTCATCTTCGACATGGACGGCGTCCTCGTGGATTCCGAGCCGCTGCACCTGGAAGCTGCCCGGCGCCTCCTGGCCACCTACGGCGTGGGCTATTCTCAAGAGGCCAACGAGCAGTTCATCGGCTTCACCGACCTGGAGATCTTCACCATCCTGCGCGCGCGCCACGGCCTCGCCGCCGACACCGACACCCTCGCCCGGCAGTTCACCCAGAATCTGATCGCGCTGCTGGAACGTGAGGCCGTGCCCTTGCCCGGAGTCCCGAGGGTGCTGGCGGCGTTGACGCGAGCCGGCTACCGGCTGGCTCTGGCCTCGTCCTCGACCCCGGAGGTCATCGCCGCCACGCTTCGCGTGCTGCGGCTGGAGGGCTACTTTCCCATCGTCGTCTCCAGCGTGGAGGTGGGGCGCGGTAAGCCGGCGCCCGACGTCTTCCTGGCCGCCGCTTCACGGCTGGGCCGGCCGCCCGCGCGCTGCCTGGTCGTCGAGGATTCGCGCAACGGCGTGCTCGCCGCCAAACGGGCAGGCATGGCCTGCGTCGCCGTGCCGTGCGCGGCGACGCGGCATCAGGACTTCGGCGAAGCGGACCGGGTGCTGACCTCGCTGGAGGAACTGCTGCCGGTGTTGCCGGGCGGCGTCAGAACAACGACGGCCCGCCCGAGACCCGGGCGAGCAGCAGGCGGCTCCGGGTAACCGCCCACTCGGGGACCAGCACCACGACCTCGCCCTGCTGGCCCACCGAGAACGGGTACACCGAGTGCGCCAAACGCGCCCGCAGCACCGTGGGGATGCCCTCGCTCTCGAGCAGACCCTTGACCACGAGCGCTTCGGCCTGATCGCAGCGGTGGACGTCGACCAGGCCCGGGACGTCGTCGGACAGCCGTCGCGCCGGGACTCGCGGCGGCGGCGACCCCGATCGGAGGCCCGGGAAGGGGATGATCTTGCCGCGTCGTCGCATGGGGCCCAAGTGTACCGCACGAGCCATGCGATAATCCTGGGCCCATGACCTGGATCGGCACGCCGCGCCGCCGCGTCGAAGACCGGCCCCTGCTCACCGGCGCCGGCCGCTATACCGACGACGTTCGGCTCCCCGGCATCCTGCACGTCCACTTTCTCCGGAGCCCGCACGCCCACGCGACGATCGCCCGCCTGGACGTCGCGGCCGCCCGTAGCGCCCCGGGGGTGGTGGAGGTTGCCACGGGCGACCAGGTGCGTGACCTGCGGCCGCTCTCCGTCAACCCGCTGTTCCCCAACATGAAGATCGCGCGCCGGCCGCTGCTGGTGAGCGACGTCGTCCGCGCCGTCGGCGAACCGGTGGCCGCGGTCGTCGCCGAGACGGCCGCGCAGGCGCGCGATGCGGCCGAGCTCGTCGCGGTCGAGTGGGAGCCACGTCCAGCCGTCGTGGATCCTCCGGACGCCGCGCGTGCCGACGCCCCCGTGCTGCATCCCGCGTTGGGGGGCAACCGCGCCTTCACCCACGCCTGGCGGGTGGGTGACGTCGCCGGCGAGTTCGCCCGCGCCGCGCAGACGGCGACGCTGACCGTGCGCCAGCCGCGGCTCAGCGCCGTGGCCATGGAGCCTCGGGCGGTGCTGGCCGTGTACGACCCGCACCTCGACGAGCTGACCGTGTGGTCGTCCTCGCAGGCGCCCTTCCGGGTCCGCTCGGAGATCGCGACCTGCCTGGCATTCAACGAGAGCCGGATCCGCGTCATCGCGCCCGACGTGGGCGGGGGCTTCGGCGTCAAGGGTTCGCCGTACGCCGAAGACGTGCTGGTCGCCTGGCTGGCCCGGCGGCTCCACCGGCCGGTGAAATGGATGGCCACGCGCGGCGAGGACCTCGCCGTCACCCACCACGGGCGCGGCGCCGATGCCGAGGGCGAGCTCGCCGTGGACGCGCAGGGCCGCATCCTCGGCGTGCGGGCGCGGATCGTCTTCGCGCTGGGCTCGGAGATCGTCTTCAGCGGCGCGGTGCCGGCCTCCAACCACGGGCGCACGTTGCCGGGGGCCTACGTCGTCCCCGCGGTGGACATCGAGACGGGCGCCGCCTACACGACCACGATGTCCACCGGGCCCTACCGCGGCGCCGGCCGGCCCGAGGGCATCTTCCTCATGGAACGCCTGCTCGACGAGGCCGCCCGGGCGCTGACGCTCGATCCGGCCGAGATCCGCCGCCGGAACTTCATCCCCGCGGATGCGTTTCCCTATCGCACCCCCACGGGCTGCATCTACGACTCGGGCGACTACCTGGTGGCCTTCGAGCAGGCACTGAAGCTGGCGGAGTACGAGCGGCTGCGCGAGCAGCAGCGCGCCGCGCGGCAGCGGGGCGAGGTCGTCGGCGTCGGGCTGGCCGCCTACGTCGAGCCGGCGGCGCAGGGCTGGGAGAGCGGCAGCGTTCGCGTGGAGCGCACGGGGACGGTCACGATCGTTACCGGTTCCAGTCCCCATGGCCAGGGTCACGAGACGACCTGGGCTCAGATCGCCGCCGATGTGCTGGGCGTCGAGCCCGAGGACGTGGTCGTCCGTCATGGCGATACGCGGGGCGCCCCGGTGGGATTCGGCACCTTCGGCAGCCGGAGCACCGCGCTGGGGGGCAGCGCGGTGTTCCGGGCCGCCACCGAGGTGCGCGAGAAGGGCCGGCGCATCGCCGCCAACGTCCTGGAAGCCTCGCCGGCCGACGTGGTGACGGTGCCGGGCGGGTTTCAGGTCACGGGGGCGCCCGCCAAGAAGGTGACCTGGGCTCGGGTGGCCGACGCCGCCTACCGTGGCGCCCATCTGGCGCCGGGTGACGAGCCCGGGCTGGACGCCACCGCCTTTTTCAAGGCGGACGCCGAGACGTGGTCGTTCGGCACCGCGGTCGTGAGCGTCGCCATCGACCGCGACACCGGTCAGGTGCGCCTCACGCGGCTGGTCTGGGTGGACGATGCCGGCACCATCGTCAATCCCCTGCTGGCCGAGGGGCAGCTGCACGGCGGCTACGCGCAGGGCGCGGGGCAGGCTCTACTGGAGGGTATCGTGTACGACGGAGAGGGCCAGCTCCTCACCGCGACGCTGATGGACTATGCGGTCCCGCGGCTAGGGGACTTTCCCGAGCCCGAGCTGGGCAAGAGCGTCACACCGACGCCGCGCAACCCCCTCGGCGTCAAGGGGCTGGGCGAGGCCGGGTGCATCGCGGTCCCTCCGGCCATCGTCAACGCCGTCGTGGACGCGCTGGCCCCGTTCGGGTGTCGTCACCTCGATATGCCCCTGACGGCCCACAAGGTCTGGCGAGTCTTGCACGAGGCTCGAGCGTAGAACCGCGCCAGGCGGTCAGCCGAGGTCGCGGGCGGCCGGCAGGCCCGGCAAGGACGTCGCCGCTCGCACGCCCCGTACGATGGCCCGGGCCACGACGTCGGCGGCCGTCAGCCCCAGGGCGGTGAGGTCGGCGGTCCGGTCGCCGACCGAGAGCGCGAACAGCGCGTCGCCATCCCAGACCGTGTGCGGCGGTGAGAGGGCCCGCGCGAACCCCAGCATTCCGACCGCGGCCATCGTGGCGGCCTCGGTCTTCGTGAGCCGAGCATCCGTGGTCACCACGCCGATCGTCGTGTGCTGAAGGCCATGGAACGCGCGCAGGGGCGTGCCGGCGGCGAGCGCCCGGGCCGTGTCGACCAGCCGGCGCCCGTCGTCGGCGTCGCGAGCGCCGGCGATCAGGCGCCCGCTATCGGGGTCGCGCACGTCTCCGACGGCGTTGACGGCGACCAGCGCGCCGACGCTGACCTCGCCCAGCCGGACGCTCGCCGTGCCGAGCCCGCCCCGCATGGCGCGGCCGATCCTGAACAGCTTGCCCACGCTGGCGCCGGTTCCTGCTCCGACGTTGCCCTCGCCGACCGCCCCGCCCACGGCACTCGCCGCTGCCTGATACCCCATGGCCCGCGTGGGCCGCGCCCGGGGATCGCCCACGTTGAGGTCGAACAGAAAAGCGCCAGGGATGTGGGGCACCACGCTCGGCCCTACCGGGAAGCCGATGCCACGCTCCTCGAGGTAGGCCAGGACCCCGTAGACGGCTTCCTCGCCGAACCGGCTGCCCCCGCCCAGGATCACCCCGTCGACGCCGGGGACGAGGTGGCGGGGATCGAGGTAGTCGAGGCCGACCACATCGTGCGCGGTGCCCCGTAGCTCCACGCCGCATACGGCGGGACGGTCGCACAGCAGCACGGTGACACCGGTCAAGCCGACGTCGTCGGTGACGTGACCGACCCGGACCCCGGGGACGTCGGTGATCACGCCGGGCGCGTGGGGCGGGGGGCCCTCTCGGGCGCGCGGCTCACGTCGGCGGGGCTGAGCCGACCCAGCGCGACTTCCCCGGCGGCGGCGAGCGCCCGGGCGGCCAGGCCGCGCGCGAAGGCCTCGCGGCCGACGTCGCGCTGTTCATCCAGGAGACGTATCGCTGCCGCCCTGGCGATGGCGGCGTGCTCACCCCGGCCGGCCTCCTCCAGGACGAGCGCCATCTCGCCGAGCCGTCGCCCCCAGAGCCGGCGCGCGGCCGGGGTGAGCTCGCGCTCCACCACCCGGCGCAGGATCGCCTCCTGGCGCTCGGCCTTCTGCTGATCGGACAGCACGAGACGACTCTCGCGCGCCTGCAGCAGCTCGAGGGCATCGGACTGCACCGACGCCGGCTCCAGGAACCAGCCGGCGAACTCGGGAGCCTCGAGCAGCTCACCGGCCCGCTCGGCCAGCGCGGGATCCGGGTCGCCCAGCGCGGGGAGCGTGGCCGGGGGGGTCGCGGCGAACAGCGACTGCCAGCGCGCGAACGGGACGGGCGGTGTCGTGCCCGCGGCCTCGTGCAGGGCGAGCGCCTCGGCGATGAGCCCCCTGGCCCGGTCGGGATCGATCGATACCCAGGGCAGTTTTTGCTCAGCCCTCAGCTCGGCCAGCTCGCGATCCAGCCGCTTCTTGGTGATCTCGCCGCCCGCCGATTCCAGGATGCCGGCGGTGTCGTTCAGGATGACCGAGCAGAGCCGGAGCGTGCCCCACGCGCCTTCGAAGAGGACCCAGACCGCGCGCGAGCCGCTGCCATCGACGCCGGAGGCCCAGGCCCGCACGGCCTGCAAAGGGCCGCGGCCCGCGGCCGCGGGCGGCGTGGCCGGCGCCGGCGGCGGCGTGACGCCCCCCTGGGCGAGGCGGTAGAGGGCTCGCTTGGCGGCGCGGCGCACGTCGCGCGGCGACGGCTCGGCAGCCAGCGCGGTCAACACGCCGAGCGCGGCCGCGCCGTGGCGGGCGGCGAACTGCCGCAACGCTTCGTCGAGCGCGGCGGCGGGCAACCGGGTCAGGCTCTGCAGCTCGGGTGGGGTCGGCGGGGTTCCACGGGTGAGGAGACTCTCGAGGAGCGAGCGGCCGCAGGCTTCTAGGTCATTCAAGCGCGAGCCGGAACAGCGGGTGCCCGGGCCCCTGAGGGAAGTGGACGCGCCGTGTGTAATCCAGCGCCCCCACGTACCGCTCGAAGTGCTCGGCGAGCCGGCGATACGGCAGGCTGCCGGTGCCGGCCTGGGCCCGCGCGTGCTCGGAGACGAAGCGATACGCCCGCTTGCCCTGCGAGATGTAGAAGCTCGTGGAGGCGATGCGGTCCACCCGTTCCCGGAACACTCCGGTCATGAACATCGTGTAGTCGCCGATGTGTCGCCGCACCGTCACCTCGTGCTCGGGCTTGAATCCCGGGGCGTCTTCCTGCCACGCGGCCTGGATGTCCAGCAACATATCGACCACGGTCTCCAGACGGGGCAGGGCCGCGCCGCGCGGGTAGAGATTTTCGACCCGGGCGAACCGCGCGAGGAGGTCGGCGAGATACCTCGCGGCGGGCTCGTCATCGAGGGCGAGGTCCCGGAAGCTGGCCCGAATCGCTCGGGCGAAAAAGGCTCGCAGCTCCACGTTTGGATGATAGCAGATTTGCTACAATGCCCGACCGTGGCGACTGTCGCACCGCCCAAGCTGCCCTGGCTGCTGGTGGCCTCGAGCCTGCTGCTCCTGGGGCTCCTGCTCTACGTCATGTTCGTGGACTATCTGCCCGCCAGGCAGCGGATCATGGGCCTGGAGCACGAGCTCAAAGAGGTCTACGCTCGGGAAGCGACCTTGCAGACGCGGTTGGCCCAATCGGATCCGGGCCAGCGGGATCAGCAGCTGCGCTCGCTGCGGGCCGAGCGCGAGGCGCTGGTCCGCCGCATCGAGCGGTTGGAGCGGGAGCTCGCCGAGGCCCGCCCCCGCGACGCCGAACGTCAGTAGCCCGCCCGGTTACCGAGCCTCCCGATCCAGGACGGCCAGCAGGCGCTGATTCGTGTCCCGCGTGCCCACCGAGATGCGCAGGTGATCGGGGTAGCCGAGGGCGGCGCCGTCGCGCACGAGGATGCCGGCCTGCAGGAGCGCCCGGCGGATGCGCTCGGCGGCCGGTACCTTCACGAGGAAGAAATTCGCCTGCGAGGGAGGGAAGGCCAAGCCGCGCCGGGCCAGCTCGCGGCCCAGGAACGCCCGCTCGGTGATGACCAGATCACGGCATCGCTCCCAATGGTCCCGATCCTCGAGCGCCGCCAGCGCGGCCACCTGGCCCAGGCGGTTGACGTTATAGGGGGCGCGCACCCGGTTGAGGCGGTCGATCGTCTCCCGCGTGGCGATGGCGTAGCCGACCCGCAGCCCGGCCAGCCCGGCGATCTTTGAGAAGGTGCGCAGGACGATCAGGCGCGGGAAGCGGCCGAGGAGCGCGACCCCATCGGGGCACTCTCGATCGTCGCAGAAGTCGCGATAAGCCTCGTCCAGGACGACCAGCGGTGGATCCGCTTCCAGCGCGTCGAGCAGCTGCAGGAGGGGCCCGCGGCGGATGATCGTCGAGGTGGGATTGTGGGGCGAGCACAGGATGATGGCCTTGGTGCGGGCCGTGACCCGGCCGCGCACGTCCTCGAGATCGGTGTCGTAGCCGGCCAGGGGGCTGACGCGCACGGTGGCCCCGGCCAGCGCCGCCACCGTCGTATATGGCTCGAATGAAGGCTGGGGAATCACGACCTCGTCGCCGCTCTCCAGCGCCGCCCACGCGATGATCGCCAGCAGCTCGTCGGCCCCGTTCCCCACGAGGATCTGGTCCGGCTTGACGCTCAGGTGCGCCGCCAGGGCTTCGCGCAACGCGGTGGCGCCGCCGTCCGGATAGAGGTGGACCCGCGGGGCTTCGCGCCGGAGCGCTTCGACCACGCGGGGCGAGGGGCCCAGCGGGCTTTCGTTGGCCGACAGCCGCACCAGGTCGGTACGCCCCAGCTCGTCGGCGAGCGTCTCGAGCGGGGGGCCCGGCTCGTAGGGCGCGATGCCGTCGAGGATCGGACGCCACAGCCTGCGCACGGATTCATTGTAGTAAGTCGAGGCGCCATTTGACAGTATTTGCCCGGCATTGCTACCCTCTGGTGCGCCATGTCGCCCGAGCTGTATCGCCGGGCCCGGCGCGCCGAGGCGAGAGGTGAGCGCGCCGAGGACAGGCGCCGCCTCCGCCTCACGTTTTTCCGGGCTGCGCTCGCCGACGGGCTCGATTCGCTCAAGCTCCGGCACACGGGCGGCGCGTCGGGCCAGGAATCGGTTCAGGCCCACGCCCGTCTGATCGACGAGATCGTCCGAGCCCTCCTCCGGCTGACCGTGGCCGACGCCCGGGCCGACGACCTCGGCCAGGCCCCGTTCGTGGTGGTGGCGCTCGGGGGGTATGGGAGGAGCGAGCTGCACCCCTCCTCGGACATCGATCTCATGGTGGTCTACGACGGCGAGCTGACGCCGTACGTGCAGCGCATCACCCAGGAGTTGCTCTACACCCTGTGGGACCTGGGGCTGGAAATCGGACACAGCCTGCGCTCGCTCGAAGACTGCGTGGCCATTGCCGGCACCGACCTGCCCAGCCGCACCTCCATGCAGGAGGCCCGTTTCCTGGCCGGCGACCGGGCGTTGTTCGGGCGGTTCCAGCGCGTGCTCCGGGAGAACGTCTATCGGCGCGACTTCGAGCAGTTCCTGCAGGCGATGCTGGCCGAGCGGGACCAGCGTTACCGCAAGCACGGCGCCTCGCCCTACGTGATGGAGCCGAACGTGAAGGAGTCGGCCGGCGGGCTGCGCGACATGCACACGGCCATGTGGCTGAGCGCCACGAAGTTCGGGGCCCGCACCCTGCGCGAGCTGACCGAAAAGGGCCTGATCACCGAGCGCGAGCTCGAGCTGACCGATGCGGCCTTGACCTTCCTGTGGCGGGTGCGCAACGAGCTGCACTTCCTGGCCGGGCACCGCAACGACGTGCTGACCCGCGACTGGCAGCCTCAGGTGGCCAAGAGCTTCGGCTACCAGGACGACGACACGAGCCTCGCCGTCGAGCGCTTCATGCGCGACTACTATCTGCACGCCCGGGTCATCCACCGGGTGGCGCGCCGCCTCATCGCCCGCTGTCAGGACACCCTGTCCCGCCGCAAGAGCGCGGCCCTGCGCGAGCGCCAGCAGGCCCTGGCCGACGGCCTGGTCTTCCTGGACGGCCGGCTGCACCTGGCCGATCAGAAAGTGGACCGCTTCGCCACCGATCCCACCCAGCTCGTCAAAGTCTTCTGGCACGCCCACCGGCTGGGCTGCGAGCTGTCGCTGGAGCTGGAGCGGGCGCTGGAGGCCGGGCTCGATCTGATCGACGACGGCCTGCGCCGCTCACCGGGGGCGCGGGATCTCTTCCTGGACATCTGCCGCAGCTGGGGACGCGTCGCCGTCACCCTGTCCCAGATGCACGAGCTCGGCGTCCTCGGGCGCTACCTGCCCGAGTTCGGGGCGCTGACCTGCCTGGTCCAGTACGACGTCTATCACCGGTTCTCGGCCGACCGGCACTCCTTGCTGGCCGTGGAGCACCTGGAAGCCCTGGCCCCCGGCAAGGCCGCCGAGTCGGAGGGCGCCGCGCAGGTCTTCGCCGACGTCGAGCGGCCCGAGCTGTTGATGCTGGGCATGCTGCTGCACGATATCGGCAAGGCCAAGGGCCATGGCCACGTCGCCAAGGGGATCCCTCTGATCCGGGAGCTGACCGGCCGCATGGGCCTGCCCGCCGAGGACGCCGCGTTGGTGGAATTCCTGGTGGCCCACCATCTGACCATGTCGCACATCGCGCAGCGGCGGGACATCGACGATCCCAAGACCATCGCCGACTTCGCCACGACGGTGGGCGACGCCCAGCGTCTGAGGATGCTCTATCTGCTCACCTACGCCGACATGCGCGCCGTGGGGCCGGGGGTGCTCACGCCGTGGCAGGCGGTGGTGCTGCACGAGCTCTACGCGCGCACGCTGAACCGGTTGACCGGCGGCCGGGTGGAGCGACCCACGCGGGCCAACCTCGCCGACCGGCTGCACGCGGCCCTGGGCGACGAGGTCTCACGGCAGGCGGTGATGGCCCACCTGGCCATGATGCCCGAGCGCTACCTGGCCACGACGACCGTGCAGCGAATGGCCGAGCACGTGCGGATGCTGCATCGCCTGGATGCCACCCGGCTGGGTACGGAGCTGTTCCACCATCCCGATCTGGGATCGTCGGATCTGGTCGTGGTCACGCGCGATCTGCCCGGCCTGTTCTCCCTGATCGCCGGCACCCTGGCCGCGCACGGGGTCAACATCATCTCGGCGCAGATCACTACCCGGGCCGACGGCATCGCCATCGACACCTTCCAGGTCAACGATCCGACCGGGGAAGCCATCACCGCGGCGAGCCAGTGGGCCCGGGTCCTCGACGGCCTCCGGGCCGTGATCGCCGGCGAGCAGAATGTGGAGGCGCTGCTGGCCCGCCGCCGCGCGGCCGGGCGCGCCGGCAACTCGCCGGCGCCGCCCCGGGTCAGCGTGGACAATTCGCTGAGCGACGAGCTCACCGTGGTGGAGGTCAAGTGCCCGGACCGGCTGGGACTTCTCTATCTGATCACTCGCACGCTGTCCGCTCAGGGCTGCGACATCGTGAGCGCGCGCATCGCCACGGAGATCGACCAGGCCTACGACACCTTCTACGTGCACGACGGCCGGGGGGGGAAGATCGCGGCCCCCGAGGCCCGGGAGCGACTGCGAGACGCGCTGGAGCGCGCCCTGGTTCAGCCCCTGTGATGGCCGGCGAGCCTCGCCCATGCTGAGCCGCTACCGCGAGCCTTTGCGGGCCTGGACCGAACCGATCGGCCATCTCCTGTTCCGGCTGCGGCTGCGCCCCAATCACCTCACGCTGGCCGGGCTCGGAGTGAGTCTCCTGGCCAGTCTGGCCTTCGCGGCCGGACGCACCCGGGTGGCAGGCGTCCTGCTGCTCCTGGCGGGCCTGTTCGACTTCTTCGACGGTTCGCTGGCCCGGGCTTCTGGGCAGGTCACGCCGTTCGGCGCCTTCCTGGACTCCGTCATCGATCGCTACTCGGACCTGGTGGTGCTGCTTGGTATCGTCGTGCTGTTCGTGGAGATGCCCCACTCCCGGGGCGCCCTGGCGGCGATGGCGGCTCTGGTGGGCACGGTGATGGTGAGCTACACGAAAGCCCGGGCCGAATCCATCGGTGTCGAGTGTAACGTAGGCATGATGGAGAGGCCGGAGCGGATGATCTGTCTCATCGCCGGAGCCTTGTTGAACCTGCTGGAGCCGGCCCTCTGGCTGCTCGTCGTGTTCGCCAACCTCACCGCGCTGCAACGCATCGTCTACACGCGCCGGGCCGCCCGGGATGCCGCGCTGCTGGGCCTGGCCATTGTCATGATCGCCGGTGCGCCGGCGGCGGCACGGGCCGAACCGCCGGCGGACGCCGCGGTCGGCGCCGAGGCCGCGACGGCGTGGACCCGGGCGGTCGCCGAGTACCAGTCAGGAGACCCTACGGCCCTCGTTCGCGAGTTCGGCTCGGCCGCGGCGCTCGGGGGCCGGATCGGGGACTACGCCGGCTTCCTGCTGGCCGACGCGCGGGAGCGGCTGGGCGACCTGCCCGGCGCGCGAGCCGCCGCCGTCGGCGTCGCCGACCGCCACCGGGACAGCCGCCTGGCCCCGGCCGCCCTGTTGCTAGCGGCGGTGCTGGCCGAGCGGCAGGGCGACGAGCCAGGCGCCCAGGCTTTGCTCGAACGTCTCATCACCTCGTACCCGGATGCGCCCGAGATGCCCCAGGCCCTGTACCTGTCGGGCATGCTGGGCGAGGCCCGTGGCAAACGGGAGGCCGCCGCGCTGGCCTACCGGGAGGTCAGGGTGCTGGCGCCGGCAAGCGCGTGGGCGGAGGGCGCCGAGGACCGGTTGACCGTGCTCACTGACGCGGGCGTCATCGTGCCGCCGCTGTCGGCCGTGCAACGGGTGGAGCGCGCCGAGCGGCTCTTGCGCAGCGGCGTGGCCAAGACGGCGTCCGACGAGGCCGAGCGGATCGCCAAGGAGACGAGCGACCCCGGCCTCATCGTGCGCGCCCTGCGAATCGCGGCCGACGCCTCGCAACGGCTGGGCCGCCACAGCGTCGCCGCTCGCACGCTGCAGGCGGCGGCCGCTCGTGCCCCGGCGGACCGCCGTCCCGCACTGCTGCTCGACCAGGGGCGGATGCTGCTCCGGGCGGGTCAGCGCGAGCAGGCTCTCATCGTGTTCGCCAACGCCGGGGCGCGGGGGACGGAGGCCGAAGCCGCCGAAGCCGCGTATCTCCGTGCCTACACGCTGGACGAAATGGAGCGCGACACTCAGGCGGCGGCCCTCTACAAGGCGGTGGCGAGCCGCTATCCGACTCGCGAGCGCGCTGGCGCCGCGCTGTGGCGCCTCGGTTGGCTGCAGTATTCCCAGGGGAAAATCAAGGCGGCCGGCGAGACATGGCTCAAGCTGGTCGACCTCCCCGGCGGCCGCACCTGGAAGATCGCCGCCCTCTACTGGGCGGCACGCGCCCGCGAGGGCGCGGCCGGAGCCGCCGCAGCGCGTCCGCTGTACCGCCGGGTGCTCCGGGAGGCGCCGCGCAGCTACTACGGCATTCTGACCGCTCGCCGCGTCTCGCCGGTGGAGTCCTCGCCCGAGCCCGCGATCCGGCTGCCCGCCGACCCCCGGGCCGCGCTGGCCGACGATCCAGGCTTCGCCCGCGCCGAGCTGCTGCGCCGGATCGGGCTGGTCGAGTTCGCCGTCCAGGAGCTGAACGACGTGGTGCTGCGCTCGGTGGGCGATCCGTTGCGCCTGTACGGTGTGTCCGGGGCCTTCGCGCAGGAGGCCCGCTATCATCTGGCCCTGCGCATCTTGCGCCGGCACTTTACCGGCGCCGCCGTGACCGGCCACGCTGCTCTGCCGCGAAGCTTCTGGGAAATGCTGTACCCCTTCGGCTGGCGGAAGGAGATCTACGAGGCGGCGCAGCGCACGGGTCTGGATCCCTTCCTGGTCGCGGCGATCGTGCGCGAGGAATCTTCGTACAATCCGCGGGCGCTCTCCCCCGCCGGCGCCCGCGGGCTCATGCAGCTCATGCCGCGGACGGCCCAGCCCATGGCCGAGATCCGTGGCCTGGCCTTCGGCGACGGGGACCTGCTCGACGACCCGCGCACCAATCTGCAGCTGGGCGCGGCGTTCATGTCGGGCCTGCTCAAGCAGTGGAACGACCCCCGCATCGCCCTGGCCGCGTACAACGCGGGGCCGGGCCGCGCCCGGCAGTGGTGGCAGACGCGACGCTCCAACGACATCGAGGTGTTCGTCGAGCTCATTCCCTTCGACGAGACCCGCAACTACATCAAGCGCGTGATGCTCGCGTGGGAAGAGTACCGCCGGATCTACGGATCCGGATCGCCCGAAGACTGACGCGCGATGCGGCAGGTGCTGGAGCACGTGGGGGAGGCGTTCACGGTCTTCGTCGCCGCCTCCTCGCTGATGTCACCGCCGGTAGTCTGGCGGGGGCTCAGACGCTCGGCTCCGAAAGGCGAAGGCTCACCCGTCGGGCCCGGGCCGCTTGTCGGCGGCGCGGGCCTGTGCCAGACTTCGTGGCGATGGACGCGGGATTCACGCCGCTGGGGCTCGACCACATCGTGCTGCGGGTCCGGGACCAGGAAGTCTCGAAGCGCTTCTACTGCGACACGCTGGGCTGCACGGTCGACGACATCAACGAGCGGATCTCGCTCGTCCAGCTCCGCTTCGGGGAACAGCTGATCGACTTGCTGCCAGCCGAGGTTGGAGCGGCGCGGGGCGGCCTGGACCACTTCTGCCTGTCGATCCGCTGCGACGATCTCGGCAAGGTGGCCGAGGAGCTACGCCGCCGCGGGGTCGCCGCGGTCGGCGACGTAGTTGACCGCCGGGGCGCGTACGGTCGCGGTCCCTCGCTGTACATCCGGGACCCCGACGACTACCAGATCGAGCTCAAACCTCGGTGAGGCCGCGGCGGGCGCGACCGCGTCTATGAACTTGGAGGGGGCAGAGACTGCCCCCTCCAAACCTCCCCGTTTCACGTGAGGTGACACGACCGTCACACATTCCTGCTGATGTCTAGCGCCAGTGGCCGGGGACCCAGACCCAGTAGAAGCCGGTCCAGGAGTAGAAGCCCGGCACCCAAGCGCGGCGCGGAGCCACGAACACCGGGACGCGGGGAACGACGACGACCGGCCGGGGCACGACGAACTTCGGCCGGTGCAGGTGGCCATGCTTGAGGCCGTGGCGGAACTGGCCATGCCCGGCCTTGCCCCAGTGCGCCCAGTGATCGACCGGCCTGGGGAAAGCGCTGGGCCGGTGAGCAAAGCCCGGTGAGCCGCCCGCCCAGACCGGCGAGACGGCGAGGAGCAGGGCGGCAACGACGGCGCAACCGAAGGCGAAGAGCGTTTTCATGGTCTTCCTCCTGACCTACAATGGCGCTCCACGTCATGTTTGACGTGGAGGCCCCGGGCACTATTTACATGGCCGCCGGGTGCCCGGGAGGATCTGTGCAGGCCCTGGATCTGCGCTGCTCGTCGACACCTGCCTGCAGCACGTGAAGCGATGAGGATCGGACGAAACGTGCAGGTGGCAGTGTGCCGGTGGCCGTCCTGGACGTCGTCGGGCTGGGCCTGGGCCTGGCCCTCGTGATTTCCGAGCGCTTGGCCGGTGCGGGCGCGACCGTCGCCCCCGCCCCACGGAGGGTGCCGTGAAGATCGACGTCTTCCCCCATATCCTGCCCCGCAAGTACTTCGACCGCATGCTCGAGGTCGCGCCCCGCGGCATGCACATGCAGAAGCGCATCTCCGGGATTCCCGTGCTGGTCGACGTCGATCTGCGCTTCCGCATCATGGACCGCTACCCCGACTACGTGCAGGTCCTCACGCTGGCCGCCCCCCCGATCGAGGTGGTGGCGGGCCCGGAGCGGAGCCCCGAGCTGGCCCGGCTGGCCAACGACGAGATGGCCGCGTTGGTGGCCCGACACCCCCAGCGCTTCCCGGGCTTCGTGGCCTCCCTGCCCATGAACAATCCCGACGCGGCGCTCGCCGAGATCGATCGCGCCATCGACCAGCTCGGCGCCACCGGCGTGCAGGTCTTCAGCAACGTGAACGGCCGGCCCCTCGACCTGCCCGAGCACCTGCAGATCTTCGAGCGGCTGGCCCAGCGAGGGCTTCCCGTCTGGATCCATCCGATCCGGGCCGACCGCGTGCCCGACTACCCCAACGAGCCCCGCTCCAAGTACGACCTGTGGTGGGCGTTCGGGTGGCCCTACGAGACGTCCATCGCCATGGGCCGCCTCGTGTTCTCGGGGATCTTCGACCGCCATCCCGATCTGGTGATCATCACCCATCACCTGGGGGCTATGGTGCCGTTCTGCGAGGGTCGCATCGGCGGCGGGCTCGACCAGCTCGGCTCGCGCAGTGACGATCCCGACGACGGGGCGGCCCTCAAGCGCCTGAAGAAGCGTCCCGTCGACTACTTCCGGATGTTCTACGGCGACACGGCCCTCTTCGGGGCCTGGCACGGCATGGAGTCCGGCCTGGCCTTCTTCGGCGCCGATCACGTGCTCTTCGGCACCGACATGCCCTTCGACCCCGAGAAGGGGCCCGGCTTCATCCGGGACACCATCGCGGCGATGGAGCGGATGCGCGCCAGCGCCGAGGACAAGGCGAAGATCTACGCGGGCAACGCGCAGCGCCTGCTGCGGCTACGGCTCAAGCGTACTTGAAGTTGGAGGGGGCACGAGACGCGCCCCCTCCAAACCTCCCCATTCACCCGGGTGCCACCGCGCGCGGCGTATCACGCGCGTTCGACGACGTAGAGGTGGGGGAGCATGTCCACGTAGATGTTGCCCTCCACCGCGTACTGGCCCTGGCGGGTCTTCTGCAGGCCGCGAATCCAGGGCTTGAGCGCAGCGTAGCGGACGACCCACGCGACGGGCACGTACGCCACCTCCCGCTGGAGGATCTCCTCGGCCTTGAGATAGTGCTGTAGCCGCTTGTCCGGATCGCGGGTGTCACGGCCCAGCTCCAGCTCGCGGTCGAACTCGTCGTTGCTCCACGCCTGACGCTTGCCCGTCGTGCGCTTGCCGTAGAAGGTGTCGAAGTACTCGTTGTGGGGATCCGGGTAGTCCATGAACCAGCGGATCCACACGAGCTGGAACTCGTGCTTCCACAGGCGCTCGCGGAACACGCGCGGGTCGAGGACCTGCAGCTCGGTGTGCATGTTGAGGTGCTCGAGCAACACGGCCTGGACCGCCTGGGCCAGCGGTCGGGAGCCGCGGGCCTCGTCCTGCATGGTCAGGGTGATCCGGGGCCAGTTGCGGCCACCCTGGAAGGGCGTCCCCTCGAGCTGGGCCAGGGCCAGCTTGGGATCGAAGCGTTGCAGCGCCTTGATCCGGGGATCGGCGGTGGCCCCGGGGAACCCCGGGGGAATCATGGCGTGGGCGGGCATGGCGAAGCCCTGGGCCACCTTCACCAGGTTGTCGCGATCGACGGCGTGAGCGACGGCTCGTCGCACCTTGACGTTGTCGAAGGGCGGCCGGGTGACCTGGGGGATCAGATACCAGGTCCCGGGAAAGGGATACCGGAAGACCTCGCCGGCCGTCCGGGCGTTGGCCTGCAGGCGCTTGAGATCGCTCGGTTGGAGCGATGTCATGTCGATCTCGTTGTTCTCGTAGGGCAACGCGCCGGCGGCGGTGGGGATGATCGGAATGACGACCTTCTGCAGCGTGACGCTCCGGGATCCGTAGAAGTGCGGGTTCGGGCCGAGCACCATGACCCGGTTGTGCTCCCACCGCTCCAGCACGAACGGCCCGTTGCCGACGATGGTCGACGCCTCTGTCCACCGGTCGCCGTGCCGCTCGACGGCCCGGCGGTGAGCCGGCAGGGCGGCCAGGAAGGCGGCGAGGATGGGGAAATAGGCGCGGGGGCCCTCCAGCGTCACCTCCAGGGTCCAGGCGTCGCGGGCGCGGACGCCGACGGCGGCGGCGGCGGCGCGCTTCTTGTTGAACGCTTCCCCGTTCTTGAGGTCGTAGAAGAACGTGGCGTAGGGCGAGACCGTGGCCGGGTCCAGCTGCCGCTTCCAGGACCACTCGAAATCCCGCGCCGTGCACGGCGTGCCGTCCGACCACCGGGAGTCCCGCCTGAGCGTGAACACCCACTGCGCGCCGTCGTGCCGGGGCGTGACCTTCGTCGCCAGATCGGCCACGGGCTGATGGTCGGCGTTGAACTTCAGCAGGCCGGCGAAGAGCGCGGGCACGCCGTTGCAGAACATGTCCTTGTTGAAGTCGTGGCTGGTGGGGTCGCTGGACCACCAGCCGCCGCCGCCGTACCGGAAGACCTGCTCGCGGGCTAGCCGCTCGCCAGGCGCCAGCCGGGGCGCCGTCGCCCCCTCGGCCGGCCGCACCAGCGGTCCCGCCCCCGTGAGGGCGGCGGCCAGGGCCAGGAGCTCGCGTCGGCCCACGCGGATCGTGGCCAGGCGCTCGGCGAGCAGATCGAGCTGGCGATCGTCGAGAGGCGGTCGCCGTCGGGTCATCGGGCTCATTGTACCGGGGTCCGCGAGGCCGCCTCGGACCGCGGGTGGCCTGCTCCAGGTGCTCGGGGCTTCATTGTAGCCTCGGATCGAGCGCGTCCCGTACGCCGTCGCCGAGGAAGGTGAAGGCCAGCATGGTCACGGCGATGGCGATGGACGGGAACACGCACAGGTGCCAGGCCGACCGCAGATACTGCTGACCCTCGCCGACCATCTGACCCCAGGATGGCGTCGGAGGGTTGATGCCGACACCGATGAAGCTGAGCGCGGCTTCGGTGAAGATCGCCTCGGGGATGCCCAGGGCGACCACCACGACGATGGGAGTCAGCGCGTTGGGCAAGACGTGGCGCAGGAGCCGGCGGCCGCCCCCCACGCCGAGCGCGCGCGCGGCCTCGACGAACTCACGCTGCTTGAGGGCCAGCACCTGAGCCCGCGTCTGCCGGGCGATGCCCACCCAGCCGGTGAGCCCGATGGCGATGAAGATGTTGGCGAGCCCCGCTCCCAGCATGGACATGACCAGGATCACGAACAGCAGCCGGGGGAAGGCGTACATGACGTCGATGAACCGGGTGAGCAACGCGTCCGTGCGCCCGCCCGCGTAGCCGGCCAGCGCGCCGACGGGCACGCCGATGAGCACCACGATGAGCTGGGCGCCCAGTCCCACCAGCATCGAGATGCGCGCGCCGTGGATCAGCCGAGACAGCAGGTCGCGCCCGACCTGATCGGTCCCCAGCCAGTGCTGGGCGGACGGCCCCTCGGCCAGCCGGTCGAAGTTGGTCTTGGTGTAGGGGTACGGCGCGAGCGCGTCGGCGAACAGCGCGAGCAGGCCCATCACGACCACGACGACGCCGGCCGCCACGGCCAGCTTGTTGCGCCCGAGCCTCCGGAGCGCGTCGCGGGTGAGCCCGGCGGTCATCCCGCCGCGGGCTCGCTGCCCAGCCGGATTCGCGGGTCCAGCACGCCGTAGAGCAGGTCCACGACGAGGTTCATGACGGCCAGGAACGCCCCGTAGACCAGCACCACTGCCATGATCATCGGGTAATCGCGGCCGGTCATCGACTCCACGAAGAACCGGCCCAGGCCGGGCACGCGGAAGACCGCCTCCACGAAGAACGAGCCGGTGCCGATGGCGGCGAACATCGGCCCCAGCAGCGTGACGATGGGGACCAGCGCGTTCTTGAGCGCGTGCTTGAAGATCACGCGTCCCTCGGCCAGGCCCTTGGCGCGCGCGGTCTGCATGTAGTCGGCGCGGATGACCTCCAGCATGCTGGCCCGGGTGAAGCGGGCGACGACGCCCATCGGAGCCGCGGCGAGGGTGAGCGTGGGCAGCACCCACGTCCGCGGCGAGTCCCAGCCCCCGGTGGGGAAGAGCGGGACGACGAAGGCGAAGAGCACGATCAGGAAGACGGCCAGCACGAAGTTCGGGATGGCCAGCCCGGCTGTCGCCACCGTGACCGAGACGTAGTCCCACACCCGGTTCTGGTGCACGGCGGCGAGGATCCCCAGCGCCAGACCGCCGGCCACGGCCAGGGCGAAGGCCAGGCTGCCCAGCAGCAGCGAGACGGGAAAGGCGCCGGCGATGATCTCGCGCACGCTGCGGGTGCGGTACACGAAGGACTGACCGAAGTCGCCCTGCGCCGCCTTGACCACGAAGATCGCGAACTGCTCGTGGAGCGGGCGGTGCAGGCCGTACGCGGCGGCCAGCCGCTGCTGGGCCTCGGGGGACAGCGGGTTGGCGCCCTCGGACACCGGGTCGAGCGGGCTGCCCGGCGTCGCGTGCATCACGAGAAACGTCACCAGCGCCATGGCCAGGAGCGTGGGGACGAGCCAGAAGACGCGGCGCAGGACGTACGTCAGCACGGGGAGGCTTCGCGATACAAGTCTGCGGCAGTATTGGGGGCCGGCGACGCCAATGTCAAGTTTGCGCGGGAGGCTGGCGCCGTCCGCCGAGGCCTCCTACAATACCGGGCAGGCGGACCGCGAGCTCCGCCCGAGGAGGCCCGGGAGCGATGCGCAAGCGAGCGTCCGTGGAGAGCGTGGCCGAGGCGTATCTGGAGCTCCTGGCCGCCCGGCGCGTCGACTACTTCTTCGGCAATGCCGGCACCGACTTCGCCCCGCTCATCGAGGCCTACGCCAAGCGCGAGGCCCAGGGGCAGATCGTGCCGCGGCCCATCACCGTGCCCCACGAGATCCCCGCGGTGGCCATGGCCCACGGCTACGCCATGGTGACGGGACGGCCCCAGGTGGTGATGGTCCACGTGACGGTGGGCACGGCCAACGCGCTCAGCGGGCTCATCAACGCCGCGCGCAGCCGCGTGCCGATCCTCATGACGGCGGGGCGCACGCCGATCACCGAGGGCGGCGTGCCCGGCGCCCGCAATCGTCACATCCACTGGGCCCAGGAGTCGTTCGATCAGGCGGGCATGGTGCGCGAGTACGTGAAGTGGGACTACGAGCTGCGCACGGGCAGTCAGGTCGAGACGGTGGTGGACCGCGCGCTGGCCATCGCCCAGAGCGCCCCGGCCGGCCCGGTCTACCTCACCCTGCCGCGCGAGGTGCTGGCCGAGCGCCTGCCCGACCTCGAATACTTCGATCCCTCCCGTCTGGCCCCGGCCGCGGCCCAGGTCGCTGACCCGGCCGCCGTCGAGGAGGCGGCGCGCTTGCTCGCGGCCGCGCGCAATCCGATCGCGATCGTGAAGCAGTCGGGTCGCGATCCCGCCTCGGTGGCACCCCTGGTGGCGCTGGCCGAGGCCGCCGGCCTGCCGGTCTTCGAGCAGTTCTGCACTCACCTGTGCTTCCCGCAGACGCATCCGCTCTTCGCCGGCGGCGACCCGTCGCCCCATCTCGCTCAGGCCGATCTCATCGTGGTCATCGAGGCGGACGCTCCGTGGTTCCCGGACCTCAAGGCGCCCCGCCCGGAGACGCCGGTGATCCAGGTGGGCGAGGACCCACTCTTCGCCCGGTACCCGATCCGCGGCTTCGCGACGGACGTGACGCTGGCCGGAGCGCCCCGGCTGACGCTGCCGGCATTGACCCAGGCCGTGCAGCGGGCCGGGATCGACCGGGGGCTCGTCGCCGAACGCCGCGCACGATGGTCGGCCGAGCACGACCGGATGACCGCGGCCGCGCGGGCGCGCGCCGAAAGCGTGCGCAACGATCGGCCCATCGACATGGCGTGGCTCTCCCGCTGCCTCGCCGATCTCGTCGACGAGCGGACGCTCGTCGTCAACGAGTACGACCTGGATCTGGCCCAGACCCGGCTGGACCGGCCGGGCTCGTACTTCAGCCAGTCGCCGGCCTCCGGCCTGGGCTGGGCGCTCGGCGCCGCGCTGGGCGCGAAGCTGGCCGCGCCGGAGCACACGGTCATCTGCTGTGTCGGCGATGGCGCCTACCTGTTCGCCGCGCCCACCGCCGCGCACTGGGTGTCCCGCGCCTACAACCTGCCCGCGCTCTTCGTGATCTTCAACAATCGCGCCTGGAACGCCGTGAAGCGGGCCGTGTCGTCGCATGCCCCCCAGGGCTGGGCGGTGCGGACGGCCTCGATGCCGATGAGCGAGCTGGATCCGGCGCCCGACTACGAGCAGATCTGCCGGGCCTGCGGAGGGTGGGGCGAGCGCGTGGAGGATCCCGCCGCGCTGCCCGAGGCGCTGGCGCGGGCGCTGACGGTCGTGCGTGAGGAGCGTCGGCAGGCGCTGCTCAACGTGATCTGCAAGAAGCCGTGAAGGCGCCGGAGGCGACGTGATGGAGCTCGTGGGCCGCATGATGGATGGCTCCATTCCCTATAGCGTCAAGGGGGTGCTGAGGAAGGCCGGCCTCTTCCGGGGCAACCTCGGCCAGGACGCCAAGATCGAGCAGCTCAGCCGCCTGCCCTTGTTCGAGGGCTGCAGCCAGCGCCAGCTCCGTGCAGTCGCCCGGATCACCGAGGTCCGCGAGCTTCCCGAGGGCAGCGTCCTGGCCCGGACTGGCGACCCCGGTCACGAGTTCTTCCTGATCCTCGACGGCCGTGTGCGCATCGACGTCTCGCCTCGCAAGCGTGCCCGGCTGGGTCCGGGCGAGTTCTTCGGCGAGATGAGCCTGCTCGATGGCGGCCCGCGCTCGGCCACGGCGGTGGCCGAGACCGGTGTGCGGCTGCTCGTCATCAACCGCCGCGACTTCTCGCTGCTGCTGTCGAAGGTGCCGGACCTGACCCGGCACCTGCTGGTGGTCCTGTCCCGCCGGCTTCGCCAGGCCGATCAGGCGCGCAACGGCTGACCCGCCATCCTCTCGCCAGTCACGCTGGAAGGACGGTACGTCCGTCTCGAGCCTCTGTCCGCCGCGCATGTCCCGGCGCTGGTAGCGATCGCGAAGGGGCCGCGCGTGACCTTCACGCTGACCTCTGTCGCTGCCGATGAGCCGGCCATGCGGCGCTACGTGGAAAGCGCTCTGGCCGATCGAGACGCTGGCCGAGCTCTGCCGTTTGCGATCGTCGATCGACGCGCGGACCGCGTCGTCGGCTCCACCCGGTTCGGCAACATCGAGTTCTGGCCGTGGCCGCCCGGTAACCCTCACCAGCGCGGGGAGGACCTTCCCGACGTCGTGGAGATCGGCTGGACCTGGCTCGCCCCGGAGGTTCAGCGGACGGGCATCAATACCGAGGCCAAGCTCCTCATGCTCACGCAGGCCTTCGAGCGCTGGCGCGTGCACCGAGTGAGCCTCATGACGCACGCGCGCAACACGCGATCGCGTAACGCGATCCTGCGCCTGGGCGCCCGCTTCGACGGCGTCCTGCGCGCCGCGCGCATGGCTGCCGATGGCGGCATTCGCGACACGGCAGCCTACTCCATCCTCGCCCAGGAGTGGCCCGAGGTGAAGGAGGGACTCCTGGCCCGTCTTCGCTGAACGGCTGCGTCAGCGGGAGGTTCTGGGCCCCATACCTCCTTGGCACCACTGATGCTGACGGTGCCGAGAGCGGATGACGTGTGAAGAAGGCGGCCAGCCCCTCAGCCATGCCGTGCGGATTCTGCACCTGCAGCAGATGCGTCGCGGCGGGAAGCACAAAGGGCTCGACGTTGGGCAACCAAGAGAGCAGCAGTTCCTGTCGCTCTACCCAGATGGGATCTAGTTCCTGACTTCTCTCGCCTGTGACAGCAAGGACCGGCTGGGATATGCCACGCGCATCCTCCCGTGTGAAGGACCACTGTTGCAGGGCCGGTAATTCCTGGCTGGGGAAGGTGCACTCGGCACTGAATACAGGGCCGGTTCCAGGATGGCGAGGGAGTGCACGGCTGCCTCATCCTGCAAAGGCTCGAGTTCGATACCCTCGAGGGCCGCCCGATCCATGTCACAGGAAGCGGCGGCGCTGGCGCTCGTCGGGCGGCTCCAGGTCCAGCGCGGCCAGCTTGCGGTCGACGTACGCCTTGTAGGCGTCACGGATCTCGGCGTTGCCGACGGACTTCAGGCCCCACTCGATGAACCGCGGCACGTTGGGGGAGTCCGACCGGCCGAACATGTCGAGGGCCGCCGGATACCACTTGTCGAGCAGGGCCCGGGCCAGGGCTCGGCCGCCCGGGCGGGCGCAGGCCTCTTGCAGGAAGTAGTAGCCCATCTCGGAGTGCCCCAGCTCGTCTCGCTCCACCGTGGCCGCCATCTTCTGCAGGGGCACGTAGGACGACTCTCGCCAGTCGCGCGCGTGAAAGGCGCCGTTGAGGTCGACGAAGAAGTGGAAGAAGGCGTCGTCCACCCACGTCTCCCGCGGCAGGTGAAAGGCGTAGTGGGCGTAGGGGACATCGCGCAGCGCGAAGTCCGGCTCGAGCCCCACGGCCAGCCGGTGAAACATGATGGCGTGCTTGAGCTCCTCGGCCAGGTACTCGGCCTTGAGCAGCTTCATGTGCGAGTTGGGGAAGAGCGCCTCGGCGAGGTCCAGGCAGGTGGCCATGAATCCCAGGAACGACTTGTTGCCGGCCCGCTCACCCTCGTGACGCAGCATCCTGATCAGCAGCGCCTTGTAGTCCTCGGGCAGTGGGTCCCCCTCGTCGAACTGGTGCCGCGGCCGGCCGGCCGGCGGGGTGAAGCGGGGCAGGGGATCGCCCTCGGCATAGGCCTTGCGCCAGAACGGCCACCGGCCGGTCCCGCCACCGGCCTCGCGGTCGGCGATGACGTCCATCTCGCTCATCCCCGGCCTCCTTGATCCGCCGTGGGGGCGGCTTCCCCCGGCGCCGGCGGTCCAATCATGCCCGGATACCGCGCCTGGCTCCGGCGCCACCGCTCGGGATCCAGACGACGCGTCGCCTCGCGCTGGTGGCCGCACGGACAGCCCAGCAGCCCCGCCGCATAGAGGTCGAACTGCGCGTCGACGAGCTCGCCGGCCTGGCCGGGCAGGAGCCGATCTCCCACGTTGCCGGTCATGCGCCCGCAACCGGCGCAGAGCAGCCGGTAATACGTGCCATACGTAGCCGGCTGATCGAGCGTGATCCCGACCGCCGCATAGGCCCGCCGGATTTCCTCGACGATCTCGTTCACAATGCCTCCTCCAGCCTGGTCTGCCGAGCGCCGGGCGGCTGCCGGCCGGCCCCGGCCGGCTCATCAGGGCGCACTGTACACCGCTCCGGCCGGCCGTGTACCATCGTCGAGCATGGCTCAGGATCTGCGAAGCTTCCTCGATCTGCTCAAGCGCGAGCGCCCCGCTGATTTGATGCTGATCTCCCGGGAGATCGATCCCGCGCACGAGATCACGGCCCTGGTGGTCAAGCTCGACCGGGAGCTGGGCCGGCGCCCGGTGCTGCTCTTCGAGCGGGTTCGCGGCACCCGGTTCCCCGTCCTCACCAACCTCCACGCCAGCCGCTCCCGCCTGGCCCTGGCCATGAGCACCGCGCCCGCCGAGACGCTCCGCACCTATCTGCGGGCGATGGAGCGCCCGGTCGCGCCGCGCGTCGTGTCGGGCGGGCCCGTGAAAGAGGTCGTGCTCACCGGGGGGCAGGTCGACCTGGGGACGCTGCCGCAGATCGTGCATCACGAGGGGGACGCCGGCGTGTTCCTGACCGCGGCCATCTCCTTCGCCAGACATCCCGACGACCTCGTCTGGAACTGCGCCTACAACCGGCTGATGCTCAAGAGCCGCGACACGACCTCGATCCACCTCACCCTGGGCAAGCACCTCTGGGAGTTTCACCGCGCCGCCGAAGCGCGCAACGAGCCGTTGCCGGTGGCCTTCGCCATCGGCGTGCATCCGGCGCTGGCCCTGGGCGCACTGGCCATCGGCTCCGTGGACGAGGACGAGCGGGCCATCATGGGCGGCCTCCTGGGCGAGCCGCTGGAGCTGGTCCGCTGCGAGACGTCCGACGTGCTCGTGCCCGCGCACGCCGAGATGGTGATCGAGGCCGAGATCCTCCCGCACCAGCGCACCGCCGAGGGCCCCTTCGGGGAGTTCACCGGGTACAGCCTGGGCGAGCGGCCGCGGGAGGTGGTGAAAGTCCGGGCCATCACGCACCGACGGGACGCCATCTTCCAGGACATCAGCGTCGCCCACCTCGACCACCTGCTGCTCTCCACGATCCCCATCGAGGCCAATCTCTATCGCGCCGTCCGCGCGATGGTCCCCACCGTGCGGGCCGTCCGGGTGCCGGCCCCGTTCACCGCCTACGTCTCGCTGGAGCAGCGCATCCCCGGCCAGGCCCGCAACGCGATCCTGGCCGTCCTGGGCGCCGATCTCTACATGAAGCGGGTCGTCGTCGTCGACCACGACGTCGACGTGTTCGACGACCGCCAGGTGAACTGGGCCATCGCCACCCGCTGTCAGCCGGATCGGGACATCACGATCATCACGCACGCCCGCGGCTCGGACCTCGATCCCTCCACAACGCAGGACGGCTACACCGCGAAGTGGGGCGTGGACGCCACCGCCAAGCCCTCGCTGGCGGGCTTCACCCCGCGCCACCGGGTAGCGCCGTCGGTCTACGAGCGGATCGACCCCGGTCAGTTCCTGTCCTGACCCGCCGTGGCGGAGAACTTCGTCCGCCTCCTCGAGGCCGTGGCGCGCCGCGCTCCCGACGCTCCCGCCGTGCTGTGGGACGCCGGCCTGCTGACCTACCGGCGGCTCGATCGCCAGGCCAACGGGTTCGCCCGATTCCTGAGTCATCGCGGTGTGCGGCCCGGCGACCGGGTGGCGCTCTGCATCGCCAACCGCTGGCCGTTCGCCGTCGCCCTGCTCGGCGGACTCAAGCTGGGGGCGACGGTCGCCCCCCTGGATCACCTGCTCACCGCACAGGAGCGGGAGGCGATCCTCGCCGACCTCCGCCCGCGCGTGGTGGCGCACGAGGTCCTGGGGGACGAGGCCGAGTGGGAGAGTCCGCCGGCCGCCGTCGGCCCCGCCCTCATCCTGTACACGTCGGGCTCGACCGGCGCGCCCAAGGGGGCCATGTTGTCGCACGGCGCGCTGCGGGCGGCGGTGGAGGCGTGGGCCGAGCCGGTGATGGGGCTGAGGCCGCAGGACGTCGTCCTGGCCGCGCTGCCGCTGTCGCACTCGTTCGGGCTCAACGGGGCCCTGCTGGCACCCCTGCTCACCGGCGCTTCGGTCGCGCTCCTGGAGCGCTTCAGCCCCGACGAGGCGGTCGTGGCGATCCACCGCCACCGCGTCTCCGTCTTCCCCGGCGTGGCGACGATGTTTCGCCGTGTGCTCGACGCCCCGGGCCTGGCCGCGAGCGACCTCGGCACGCTGCGCCTCTGCGTCTCCGGCGCGGCGCCCTGCTCGTGGACGCTCGCCCAGGAGTGGCGCGAGCGAACGGGGGTGCGCATCCTGCGTGGCTACGGGATGACCGAGCTGTTCCGTCCCATCTCCTACCTGGCCGCCGATCCCACGGACCTGCCCGACGCCGTCGGCCGGGCCGTGCCCGGCGTCGACCTCCGCGTGGTAGGCGGCGATGGGCGGGCGCTGCCGGCGGGCGCCGTCGGCGAGCTCTGGATCCGCTCCCCCGCCGTCATGGACGGCTACCTGAGCTCGCCCGAGGAGACCGACGCCGTGATCGACGGCGGCTGGTTCAAGACCGGCGACCTGGCCATCCTGCGCGCCGACGGCTACGTGCGCATCGAAGGACGCAAGCGCGAGCGCATCCTGCGGGGCGGCTACTCCGTGTCGCCCCCGGAAATCGAGGCCGTGCTGCACGCGCATCCGGCGGTCGCCGAGGCGGCCGTGCTGGGCGAGCCCCACGCCGAGCTCGGCGAAGAAGTGGTGGCCTTCGTGGCGCTGCGGCCGGGTGTGCGGGAGGATCCCCGGGTGCTGGTCGCCTGGTGCCGTGAACGCCTGGCCGGCTTCAAGTGCCCCCGGCGCATCACGATCGTCGACCGCCTGCCCCGGGCCTCGACGGGTAAGGTGCTGAAGTCCCGACTGCTCGGACAGGCCTGACGAGGAGACGCCAAGGATGGAAATATCGCGCAGGAAGATGCTTTCGATGGGTAGCCTCGGCGCGGTGACGCTCGCCATGGGGCGGTATCCCGTCGCGGCCCAACCGCCGGCCGCCGCGGTCGAGCCTCACGATCGCGTGTTCGTGACGAACGCGGATTCCAACACGATCGCGGTGCTCGATCCCCGCACGAACACCCTCGAGACCGCCATCAACCTGACGAGCTTCGACGAGGACCCGCGTCCGCCGTTCCGCTTCGTCACCGACGGCCGGGCGCCGACTCACGCGGCCATGATCCACAAGCCGCTCTACCGGGGCGCCATCGGCCTCCACGGTCTGGCCCCGTCGCCGGACAACCGCCTGCTGGCCACGGCCGGTCGCGGCTCCAGCAACGTCTATCTCATCGACACCGCGGGCAAGCGCGTGCTCGGCAACACCCCGAACCCGCAGACCGGACCGGGGTCGAACCCGGAGCGCTTGACCAGCGGGATGCTCGTCGGACGTGAGCCGCTCGGGCTGACCTTCACCCGCAACGGCCGGGAGCTATGGGTGGCCGTGGGGGGCGAGGATCGGATCGCCGTGATCGATGTGGAAGGCGCCCTGCGCGGCCAGCCGCCGGTCCGCCTCCTGGTGCCCACGGTCAACGGCCCGTCGCAGGTGTGGTTCTCGGGCGACGGAGGGCTGGCCTTCGTGGCCAGCGACAAGGTCGCGCGGCTCGATGTCCTCTTCCTCAACCCCGACCCGCAGGGACGCTCGCGGCCATCGCACATCACGACCCTGGACCTCAGCGCGGAGGACCCGTTCGGCTTCACGCCGTTCCTCAAGACGTCCCCCGACGGCAGCGAGGTGTGGCTGACCCACAAGCTGGCCGACCGCGTCTCGGCCCGCAGCGCCCGGGGCCCGCACGGGCTGCTCGACAGCGTCGCGCTGGGAGCGATGGCCCGACCGAACCACCTCGAGTTCGTCGAGAACGCGCGCGGCAAGGTCGTGTACGTGAGCCTGGCCCGGGTGGACGAAGGGGGCCCGAACGGCGTGGCGTCGAGCCAGGTCGCCATCGTGGATCGCGCGAGCCCATCCGGCTCCCGCCGCGTGGTCGGCTCGTTCTTCACGCGGGGACGGGAGGCCCACGGCCTCTGGACCAATCCCGCCCGTACCTCGCTCTACGTGGCCCACGAGCAGGACGAGCTCACCGGCACTCCCCACGCCGGCCAGACGGTGGTCAGCGCCTTCGACGTCACGAACCCGCTGGCCCCGGTGTTCCTCGCCCAGATCCCGCTGGGCTCGCTCACGCTGCCATCGGGAACGCTGCGCAACAAGAAGAGCGTGAGCCTCGTCTACGTCCGCCCCGGCGCCCGCAGCCAGACCGCCTGAAGCTCAGATCACGGCGATCGCCTCGACCTCGATCAGGTAGTCGGGGTGCGCCAGCGCGCTCACCTCGATCATGGTCGAGGCCGGCCCCTTGCCGCCGAAGAACTCTTCCCGGACCGCGCGGTACTCCGGCCGGTAGCGGGCGTCCACGACGTAGGTGTTGATCTTGACCACGTTGCCGAGCGAGCCGCCCCCGGCCTCGACCAGCGCCTTGATGGCGCGGAACACCTCGCGGGCCTGTGCGGCGAAGTCACCCCGGTGCTTCACGCTGCCATCCTTGTCGTACGCGACCTGGCCGGCCAGGAACAGGATCGTCTGGGCCCCGGTCACCTTGATGCCCTGGCTGTACCCCGGCGGATCGTAGACGCCAGGAGCGCAGTACTTCTCGATCTGAGCCATCGGCGGTCCTCCTGATCAGGAGTCGGTGGCGTCGAATGCTAGCACAGCCTTCGTGGCACCGGCCTTGCTGCACCGGGGAGAGGAGGCCAGCCATGATGCCGTTGATCCTCGCCCTCGTCCTGGCGCTCGCCATGCCGTCGCTGGCGACCGCCCAGGCTGTGCAGCACGGTGCCCAGCCGAACCCGCAGGAGGTCCGACCAGGGAACCCGCAGGGGGACGCGCCGTCGGCGACCGTCGGCTCCCTGGAACGCGATCGGGTCGAGCGACGGATTCTCGGCCTGCCGGTGACGGCCGTGCTGGTCATCGGCGGAGCGCTCGTGGTGCTGCTGGCTCTGGGGAGCGTCGTCATCCCTCGGGCCCGGCGGCGCCGGCAGGCTCGCGGCGGCGGGACTTATTGATGGAGGGGGGCACTCGACGCGCCCCCCTCCAAACCTCCCCCGTTCACGCGGGGTGCGACGACCCTCCGCGCCCCCCTCCAAACCTCCCCCGTTCACGCGGGGTGCGACGACCCTCCGCGCCCCCCTCC
>DASTFB010000060.1 GCA_035709005.1 Candidatus Methylomirabilota bacterium
GACTTGACGGTCCAGATTCTCGACCTGGTCGAGAAGTTGCTGAGTCGCGTACGCGGTACACGGGGGCAGGAGCTCGAGACGCTGACGCAGGAGGGCGCGGCCCCTGGCGCCGAAGAGATCGCTCACCTCCAGATCGTGGAGGGCGTACTTGGCCAGGGTGGCGTGAATGCGATTCTTGAGCTGCGTGCGCTGGCGGACGAGCACCATGCGCGTGCGGGGAAGGTCACGCTGGTCGCGGAGCTCGCCCGGGGGAATCCAGACCGTCGGTAGCGTGCCGTTGCGTTGGAGCTGATTGAGTCCGCGGACGTCGAGCCGATCGGTCTTGTTGATCTCGCCCATCATCAGTTTCGCCTTGCGGGCGTGGACGAGCTTGGACACGCAGCCGGCCGCCTCAATCTCGTCGACGATCCAATACCAATTGCCGATCGTCTCCACGGCGACGGGGGATCCCGACTCACGGCGCGCCAGAAACTGCTGCAGCGCTCCCCGCTCATGGGGGAGGCGCTGTTCACGGACGAGCCGACCGTCCGGCCGAGCCACGGACGCCAGCGTGTCGTGCTCATGGGCATCGAACGCGATAAATTCCATTGGCTGCGGCTCCCTCGCGGCCAGCGGCCGCTGAGTGTTGACCAACGCCCACGGTAACCTCACCGTGGGCGGAGGCGGAGCGCTTTTATCCCATCAAAGGTCGCTGGTTCAAATCCAGCCTCCGCAACCATGAACGCTACACGCTCGAGAAGCCCTTTGCCGGTGGTCATCACCTCGGCCCTGGCAAAGGGCTTCGCCGTCTTCTCTCGTACAGGGTGGATGACGATCTACCTGTTCTGCCTCACGTTCGGCATCGCGGAGCCACTCGCGTACTTTGGCTGATGTGTCACCTTGTTCGATGAACCGGCGAAGCCCATCCAGTCGCTGGCGGACCCTATCCCGCTCCTGGATCAGCTTGTGTCGCTCTTCAGCAAACTGGGGCTTTTCCACGGCGAGCAGCGAGTTCACTTTGCCAACTAGGCGTTGGACGGCCTCCGGCTGATAGAGCTTCTCTTGGAGTAGTTCGATGATTCGCTGCTCTACCAGGTCGCGGCGAACGAGAACATTGTTGGTGCAGGCTTCCTTGCCCCGGCGCCAGCGTCGAGGACAGCCGTACCGCTGGTCGCCGCCGATGGAGCTCCCCGAGCGGATGCTGAGCAAGGCCCCGCAGCCAGCGCATACCAGGAGCCCCGAGAGGATGTATTTCCGGTACGGAGCGCGCTCTGCCGAACTGCGAGGGGTCGTCGAAGCGGCGCCAGCTGTACGCTACGAGCAAGAGTCCAATGACGCCGTCGCCTGATGATCCGGGCACGAGCGAGCGCAGGGGGAGCCTTCACGCGAAGGTGAGAATAGACCATCCCTCTACTATTTCAAACGATGAGCGGGTCCCAGCTTCCGTAGCGGTCCCGGATCCGCCCGCGCGGCACGCTGAGCACGACCAGCAGGAGACCGGCAACCAGATCGCCCAGCCGCGCGGCGAGCGACATGTCGGGGAAGAGCCAGGCCGCAATGGCGATCGCCAGCCCGATGAGCACGTTCACGCCCCTGAACAGGCGCGTCACCTCCGCCCAGGCCACGAAGGTGGTGACGACTGCCAGCGCGCCGAAGATGCTCTCGAACCTGAACGCCGGACCCGTCGTGCCGAACACCCAGGGGCCGGCCATCACCCACGCGCCGACCAGCGCGCTGCCGAGCAGCGGCCAGCTCACGCTTGCGCCCCGGAACATCTCCGTCGAGAAGCCCACCGCCCCGGACGCCGCGGGGCGGCGCGAGAGGCCGATGTCCTCTACCGGCTTCGGCAAGCTGCCGCCCATCCAGAACAGGCGCCAGGCGGACGCCCCGGAGCGCTTGCCGACGACCAGGAACTGGATCATGGCCACGACCTCGTCCAGGGACACCGCGACCATGATCAGCATGAACAGCGCGGTGATCAGGCAGATCGTGCACCAGGCGCCCACGGCCACCGGCTGCAGCATGATCAGCACCACGCTGGTGACGCCCAGCGGAATCACCAGGACGCCGAACATCGCCACCATCCACGGCATCGTGCGCCAGCGGCGGCCATCACCCATGACGGCGGAGAGCAGCTCGAGCAGGTACGAGTACGCGCCCAGCCCTGCGTCCGAGACGAGGAAGGCGCGAGAGACCGCCGAGGTCAGCACCAGTTCGGTGCCGGCGCCGAAAATGGGGTCCCAGGCCTGAGGGGTGTGACCCAACTGGAACGACGCCATATACCGCGCCAGGAAGAAGCTGACCGTCGCGAGGGCGATCACCGGCGCCCGCTGCGCCCAGGTGGAGGGATTGTAGGTCCACCCTGGCGGCACTTCGGGCCCGGGCATCTCCGAGCGCATGGGGATGATCACGGAGAACGCGGCGATCAGGATGCCGACCAGGGTGTCGTTGGCGTACGAGGCGGGATCCGGCGCCCAGAACGCGAGCGGCGCGAACGCCACCCACAGCCCGACCGCCGCGTTGGCCCATGGCGCCCACGGGAATCCCTTCATACTCAGGACAGCGAACAGGATCACCAGCACACCGCTGATCATGTCGTTCCATGCCGTGGCGGCGCTGGGGTAGGCGAGGGCCGAGGGGCTGAAGAGCAGCCAGGCGCCCAGCGGCATCACCGCGATGTGCACCCAGTGCTCCGCAAGCACGTGCCAGGCCATGACTGGGCCGTGCTCCAGTTCGGTCACGGCGGGCGGCGGGCGCAGGCGCTCGATCTCCTGGTACAGCTCCGCCTCGTGGCGCAGAAGGGCCTCCGGCAGCTCCCGCACGAGCGCCTTGTGCTCCTGCATGGGACGCATGGTCTCGATGTGCCCCGTGGGGTCGGTCTCCATCAGGCGCCGCACGTGCGCATCGTGCTGCCGCTGCTCGGCCATCTCACGGTCGTACTCGCGCCCCAGGACCGCCTGCAGGACGCGCATCTCCTGCAGGTGCCTCATCAGCTTCTGCACGCGCTCCGGCAGCCGGGGCGGAGCGGCCGCGTGCTCGACGTGCGAGTCGTGGGTGCCGTGCCCGGCCGGCGCCTGGTGCCCGCCGCCTTCGTGATCCGACCCGGCCGTCGCGTCGTGTCCGGTGTGCGCATCATCGGCGCCGTGAGCCCCGTGCGGAGTCGGTGGCTGTTGGTCGTGCCGGTCGCGTCCAGCCTCGGGCTGGTGGTGCTCCGCGTCGCGGGTCATCAAGCCAACCTGTGTCCGGCCGCCGTGGCCGGTGCGGCAGGCAGCGCCGCGCTCATGCGGGCGATCTCGACACGGAGTTCCTGCAGACGCTCCCACGACAGCTCGCCGGGAGGCGCCGGGGGCGCGACGGCTTCCAGCCAGGCCGGCATCTGCAGTTCGTTCTCGCGATACCACGCCCAGGGATCGGCCTTCAATGCCGCGACGACCCTCGGTAGGGTCTCACGAAGCCGGTGTCTGGGTTGCCACCCCACCACCGTGCGAGCGCGGCTGATGTCGAGCTCGTAGTGGTCATCTGCCCGGTCGATCATCCACGGCTTCACGAAAGGGATCCGCCACAGGCGCAGCAGTTCCATCCCCCACACCCCCAGCTTCGCCAGGGACTTGGGGAGCACGATGGTCGTCCAGCGCTCGTCGCCGTGGACGAGCTGTCCCAGGCGCGTCTGCAGCTCTGCGTAGCTGACCGTCTCGGGCTCGCCGGCCTCGAGCACCAGCTCCGGCGGCAAGTCTCGCCGCCGCTCGACGAGCCGGACGTAGAGGTCCACCACGTCGTCGGAGTGCACCATGGCTTGCCCGTGGTGCGGGTTGCCCGCGAACACGTAGGCCGTCGGGTCGCGCTCGAAGATCCGCTGGATCTGCCGCGGCAGCGGGGCGGAATGCCCGAGGTCGTCGTAGACACCGGACAGCCGGAGCATGACCACGGGGATGTCGCCCCGCTCCCGGCGGATCAGCTCCTCGGTCCGCACCTTCGACCGTGGATAGGCCCAGGTGGGCTGCAGCGGAGAGTCCTCGGTGATGGGACGGCCGGGCGTGGTGGGCGCGTGCACGAGCATCGTGCTGGAGAAGATGAACTGTTCCACGCGGAAGTCCATATCGCGGAGCAGCCGCAACAGCCGGCCTGTGCCGCCCACGGTGATCTTCTCGTAGAGCGGGCTCGGGGCTCCCGAGAAGTCGTAGTGCGCCGCGAAGTGCATGACCGAGACGAGCGTGTTTCCGTGCCGCTCGCGCACGGTTTCCAGCCCCCTGCGCAGGCTCGGATCCGAGGTGAGGTCGACGTAGATGCACTCGGCGCTGGGCGGCGGGTGCGACGGAGCCCGCCGGTCGAATCCGACGACGGCGTACTGCTCACTGAGCCGCTTGGCTGTCGCGTAGCCGAGGTAGCCGTTGCTGCCGGTGACGAGGATCGCGCCCGTCCGCTCGTTCATGACGCCCTGCCTCGTGCTGACGCCCGGGTCATCCCGGCTCCGATGCCGAGGGGCCGGGGGACAAAGCGTACATCGGGACCACAGGGCGGGGAAGCTCTGCATGCCGCCCGTCGGAGAGCATATTATTGGGTTTTGCGTAAGTAGTGGAAACAACGCGGAGGTGCGATAGCGCTACTCAATCAGCTGATCCGCCCGCGCGAGCACCGAGGGCGGGATGGTGAGGCCCAGGGCGCGGGCGGTCTTGAGGTTGATGACCAAGTCGAACTTTGTAGGCTGCTCCACCGGTAGGTCCGCCGGTTTGGCGCCTTTTAGAATCTTGTCCACGAGGATAGCGGCACGCTGGTACATGTCCGTAGTGTTCGGACCGTATGACATGAGGCCACCAGCCTCCACGAACTCCTTCGCATAGTGAATGAAAGGCACCCGACGCCTTGCAGCGAACTCCGCGAGCCTTCCGCGGATGTTAAAGAACAATCGGTCTGACAGCACGATGAGGCCATCGGCCCGCTCTCTGATCACTGCCGAAAAAGCGCTTTCAAGTTCAGTGGGATTCCGTACCGCAAGAACTTGAAGCTGCATCCCCAACTCCCGGGCCGCGACCTCCCCCTCGCTTAACTCGGCCGCGGAACGTGGGTGCGTCGGATTCAAGAGAGCGGCTACGCGGGTGATTCCCGGATCGACCTCCTTGAGCAGTTCTAGGCGCTTTTGAGTCATGTCCTGTGCAATGAAGCTGAAACCCGTGACGTTCCCGCCTGGTCGGGCGAGGCTCTCGACAAGCCCGGATCCCACAGGGTCGTTACTAACAGGTATGACGATCGGGATCGTCTTCGTCGCCTTCTTGGCGGCGAGGGCCCCCGGCGTTGTCGAGCCCAGAATGATGTCTACTTTGAGTTGGACCAGTTCGGTCGCGAGGTCTGCGAGCCGTTCTCGCCTACCGCCTGCCCATCGGTACTCAATAACAATGTTCCTTCCCTCAACCCAACCGAGGTCGCGCAGACCTTGCCTAAACGCCTCGGAGGATAACGACGGTCCAGAATCAGGCGCAAGATAGCCGATCCTGTAGACCTTCCCCGCCTGCTGGGCTTGGGCGGGCAGCGGCGTGGCGAGGAGCGCGAGAGTCAAGACAGTGACGAACCGGCCGGCCCGCAGCTTCATCGGCGCCTCCCCGGTGGGCGTGGTGATGTTAGGGCGGCGCAATCGGCAGAGTCAAGTGAGCAGACGCAAAGCCCCGAACCTGGCGCCAAGGATGCTCCTGAGCGTTCCATTATTTCTGCAAGTCTCAATATTTTGACGGTTCCCACGAGGGCGAATGATCTAACGGTCCCAGCGTCGGCGATGGTGATCATCGATCTCGGGACATTCGAGGCCTTCGTCTTCGACCTCGACGGGGTGATCACGCGGACGGCGGCGGTCCACGCCCGAGCCTGGAAGCATGTGTTCGACGGGTACCTGGCGAGCCGCGCGGCCCGCACCGGCGAGCCGTTCGCCCCGTTCGACCCGGACGCGGACTACCGCCGGTACGTCGACGGCAAGCCCCGCCGGGCAAGCCGGCCCCCGACATGTTCCTGGAGGCCGGGCGCCGCCTCGGCGTGCCGCCCGCGCGGACGGTCGTCTTCGAGGACGCGACACGCCGCGCGGACGGCGGTGGCGCGCGCGCCCCCGAGTTCGCCACGCTCCTCGCCGCCCACGCGCTCGCCTGGGAGCAACTCTGGCGCTCCTTCGACATCGACCTCGAGATCGACGGCGCCGGGCCGGCCGGCGAGCGCCTGGCGACGGCGGCGATCCTGCGCCTGCACATCTTCCACCTCCTCCAGGTGGTCTCCTCCCACAGCACCGACCTCGACGTCGGGGTCCCGGCCCGGGGCCTCACCGGTGAGGCCTACCGAGGGCACATCTTCTGGGACGAGCTGTTCATCTTCCCGTTCCTCAATCTGAGAATGCCCGAGATCACCCGCGCGCTCCTGCGCTACCGGTACCGGCGGCTCGACGAGGCCCGGGCCGCTGGCTACCGCGGCGCGATGTACCCGTGGCAGAGCGGAGCGACGGCCAGGAGGAGACGGACGTCCTCTACCTGAACCCGCGGTCGGGTCGGTGGATGCGCGATCACACGCGGCTGCAGCGGCACGTGGGCTCGGCCGTCGGCTACAACGTCTGGCAGTATTATCAGGTCACGGGCGACATGACATTCCTCGCGGAATACGGCACCGAGATGCTGGTCGAGATCGCACGGTTCTGGGCCAGCGCCGCCACGTACAACGCCGCGTTCGACCGCTACGAGATCCGCGGCGTCATGGGACCCGACGAGTACCATGACGCCTGCACGGGCGCCGAGCGACCGGGCCTGGACAACAGCGCCTACACGAACGTGATGGCCGGGTGGGTGCTGTGGCGCGCGGCCGACGCCCTCGACCTCATCCCCGCCGACGAGCGCATGGCGCTGTGCGAGCGGCTGGCCGTGAGCGAAGCGGAAATCTCGGAGTGGGAGCGGGTGAGCCGGCGCCTGTACCTGGTCTTCCACGCCGATGGCCAGTTCGCCGGCTACGAGGCGTTGAAGGAGTTCGACTGGGACGGCTACCGGACGCGGTATGGTCACTTGTACCGCCTCGACTTCATCCTGGAGGCCGCGGGCGACACGACGAACCGGTACAAGCTCTCCAAGCAGCCGGACGTCCTGATGCTCTTCTCCCTGTTTTCGGCCGCGGAGCTCGAGGCGCTCCTCGAGCGCCGCGGTTACGCCTTCGAGCGCGATACGATCCCGCGCACGATCGACTACTATCTGCGTGGGAGTGCCCATGACTCGACGCTGAGCCGGGTGGCCGACTCGTGGGTCCTGGCGCGCGCGGATCGGCCCCGGTCGTGGGCCGTGTTTCAGGAGGCGCTCCTCAGCGACGTCGCCGACATCCGGAGCGGGACGACGCACGAAGGCATCCACCTGGGCGCCATGGCCGGGACGGTGGACGTCCTGCAGCGGTGCTACACAGGTCTCGAGCTGCGCGGCGACGTGCTGTGGCTCAACCCCCGGCCGCCCGACGCGCTGCCACGCCTCCGGTTGCTCGTCCGCTACCGGGGCCACTCGCTGGGTCTCGACATCCGTCGCGACCAGGTGGAGGTGAGCGCCGAGCGGTGCGCGGCGCCCGGCATGAAGGTGGGCCTCCGCGATCGCGTGTACGAGCTGGCGGCGGGCGAGGTCAAGACGTTCGGCGTTTCCGCGCGCGGCCGACAGGCGCCGTCCGCGCGGGCCGTTTCCTGATCGGGGCGCCGTGTGGGCACCACCGCTCTGCAGCGAGACCTCGCGGCCCCGTACCGTCACGGGGTCGACGACGTCGTGGCCGCGCTCGCCACCGACGCCGAGCGCGGCCTGAGCGAGGCGGAGGCCCAGGCGCGGCTCGACCGCCACGGCCGGAACGAGCTGACGGCGGAGACGCCCGTCCCCGCTTGGCGGAAGTTCATCGCCCAGTTCCGGGACGTGCTGGTCATCCTGCTGCTCGTCGCGACGGCGATCTCGGCCGGGCTGTGGCTGTACGAGCGCGACACGGTCCTGCCCTACGAGGCGATGGCGATCCTCGCCGTCGTCCTCCTCAACGCGATCATGGGCTACATCCAGCAGTCGCGGGCCGAGCACGCGGTGGCGGCGTTGCGCCAGATGTCCGCGGCCCACGCCTCCGTCGTCCGGGACGGCGTGCGGCGCCGCATCCCGGCGGCCGAGGTGGTGCCCGGCGACGTCATGCTGGTCGAGGAAGGCGACACGATCCCCGCCGACGCCCGGGTGATTCGGGAATCGGCCCTGCAGACCGCGGAGGCGGCGCTCACCGGCGAGAGCCTGCCGGTGGCGAAGGACACGCTGCCGATCACCGAGGAGGTCGGTCTCGGCGACCGCCACAACATGGTCTTCAGCGGCACCGCGGCGACGTACGGACACGGGCGGGCGGTCGTGGTGGCGACCGGGATGCGGACCGAGATGGGACGCATCGCGGGCATGCTGCGGGAAGCGCCGGTGGAGACCACGCCCCTGCAGCGGGAGCTCGCGCGCGTCGGTCGGGTGCTGGCCATCATCGTCCTCGTCATCGCGATCGTGATGATCACGACGATCCTCCTGATGGAGGACGTGCGCGGGATCTCGGCGGTGTTCGACGTGCTGATCCTGGGGGTCGCGCTGGCGGTAGCGGCGGTGCCGGAGGGGTTGCCGGCCGTGGTGACCGCGGTGCTGTCGCTCGGCGTGCAGCGTATGGCGAGACGCAACGCCATCGTGCGCCATCTCGCCGCTGTCGAGACCCTCGGCTCGGCCGACGTCATCGCCTCCGACAAGACCGGCACACTGACGAAGAACGAGATGACCGTGCGGGCGGTGGTCACGGCCGGCGGGCGCGTCAGCTTCGAGGGCACCGGGTACGAGCCGCGGGGTGAGGTGCACCGGGCCGGCGGCGGCGAGATCGAGGGCGCCCTGCGGGTCGAGCTCGTGCGCAGCCTGGCCGCCGCCGACCGGGCCAACAACGCCGTCCTGCAGGAGCGTGAGGGACGGTGGACGGTACAGGGTGACCCGACCGAAGGCGCGCTGATCGTCGCCGCGCGCAAGGCCGGGCTCGAGGACGAGGCGCTCGGGGGGCGCTTCGTCCGCGTCGCGGAAGTGCCCTTCTCCTCCGAGCGCAAGCTGATGAGCACGATCCATACCGACGCGCGGGCCGCGGAGCGCCTGCTCGCCTTCACGAAAGGCGCGCCGGACGTCCTGCTCGCCCGCTGCTCGCGGGAGCTGTTCGGCGAAACGATCAGGCCGCTCACCGCCGAGCGCCGCCGGGAGATCCAGGCGACGAACGAGGCGCTGGCCGGCGAGGCACTGCGCACGCTGGGGGTCGCCTTCCGGTCGCTGCCGAGCGACGGATTCCAGCGCGACGAGGTGGACGAGCGCGTCGAGCAGGATCTCGTCTTTCTGGGCCTCATCGGCATGATGGATCCCCCGCGAGAAGAGGCGAGGGAGGCCGTCGCCCGCGCCAGGCGTGCCGGCATTCGCCCGCTCATGATCACCGGCGATCATCCGAAGACGGCGGCCGTCGTCGCCGCCGAGCTCGGCATCGCGACGGACGGACGCGTCGTCACCGGTGCGGAGCTCGAGCGGATGCCGGACGCCGAGCTGGCGCAGACCGTCCAGGAGGTGGCCGTCTATGCCCGCGTCAACCCCGAGCACAAGCTGCGGATCGTCAAGGCGCTGCAGCGACAGGGCGCGACGGTGGCGATGACCGGCGACGGCGTCAACGATGCGCCGGCCTTGAAGACCGCAGACATCGGCGTGGCAATGGGCATCGCGGGGACGGACGTGGCCAGGGGGGCCGCCGACATGGTGCTCGCCGACGACAACTTCGCCTCCATCGTGGCCGCCGTCGAGGAGGGCCGGGCGATCTTCGCGAACATCCGGAAGTTCCTGCGGTACCTGCTGTCGTCGAACCTGGGCGAGGTCATGACGATGTTCTTCGGCGTGCTGCTGGCCGACGCGATCGGGCTGGGGTCGGCCGAAGCCGGCGGCGTCGTGCTCCCGCTGCTGGCCACGCACATCCTGTGGATCAACCTGGTGTCGGACGGCGCGCCCGCTCTGGCCCTGGGAGCGGACCCGGCGGATCCCGGCGTGATGAACGAGCCCCCCCGCGCGCGCAGGGAAGGCGCCATCACCGGCCGCATGTGGGCGGGCATCGTGTTCGTGGGAGCGATCGTCGCGGCCGGGACCCTGCTCGTGCTCGATGCGAGCCTCCCCGGTGGCCTGATCGACGGCGCGGGTAGCCTGCGGTACGCGCAGACGATGGCGTTCACGACGCTGCTGTTCTTTTCGCTCTTCAACGTCTTCAACGCGCGGTCCGACGAGCGCAGCGCGTTCGCCGACCTCTGGTCGAACGCGTGGTTGTGGGGGGCGATCGCGTTGTCGCTCGTGCTGCAGGCGGCGGTGATCTACGTCCCGTTCCTCCAGCAGGCGTTTTCGACCGTGACCCTCACCGGCGGGGACTGGTTGCTCTGCGCGGCGGTCGGCAGCTCCGTGCTCTGGCTTCGCGAGCTGAGCAAGATCGCGATAAGGGCCAGGGCACTCTCTGGATAAGGAGGGCCTGCGATGCGTCTCGCACTGGCGCCGATCCTGGCGATCTTTCTCGCCCGCGACGGCCCACGGGCGGCCGCCAGCGGGTGAGCGGGTCGATCACATGGCAGAGCCGCGTCCCGAGCCCATCCGCTACCCCGAACGTCACGTCGTCGGGATCCGCGACACCCCGGAGGCGGCGGCCGAGGCGCGGTGATGCGCCTGGCTGACCGACTGAATGTACTGGACGACGAGCTGGAGGAGAAGCGCCGGTACGAGGAAGCCCTGAGAGCGGGCGGCGTCGTCCTGTTGGTCCTCGCGCCAACCGAGGAGCGCAGCTCGCGTCGCACCGAGCCGATGAGCCGCTCGGCAAACGGGTTCTGCCAGGGGTTGTGCGGCGCCGTGAGGACTTCTTCGATCCGCATACCCTTCACGCGGTACCGAAACTGCTGGCCAGGCTTGCGGTCCATCGCGGGGTCGACGTGGTGGTAACGGTGACCCGGACCGGCGAGACGGCCCGCCTCGCCGCCAGGTACCGGCCCGCGCAGCCGATCCTGGCGCCGACCAGCGATCCGAAGGTCTACCGGCGGCGCGCCCTGGTTCGCGGCGTCCAACGCTGCCCGCGAACAGGGGTGGGAGGGCAAGCGCGCTGTGTTCGTGTCGCGTGACCGTGTGTGGAAGGGAGTGCTCTGACGCTCGGCGTGGAGCGTCGAGCGACTGTCGGTTAGCCGACACTTCACGACGTTCGGGCCATGTTGTATATTTCAGCGATCCGTCCGGGCAACGCCGTGGCTCGACAAGTTCCGAGGGAGCAACTTTCGGCCTTTCGAAACATGGACAGAGAGACGATGCCTCCTCCGAATCGCCGTCTGACGAGTGTGACCAAGCCCAGCAAACCGTCTGGGGCGCGGAGCCCCACCGGCGGGAAGCCCCTCGAGGCGGGCAAGCTAACGACGGTGGCCACCGAGGGGCTGCCCGACCGGTGGAAGAAGCGGAAGTCCTCCACGCCGGAGGCGTGGACGATCCGCAAGCGCCCGCGTCGCGGGTCGTCATCGATCGATGTCACGACGTTCCTGATCAGGCTCGCCGGCCGGGGTGCCGTGTCGCAGTACCGGAAGAACCAGGTCGTCTTCGCGCAGGGAGACCCCGCGGATGCGGTGTTCTATGTTCAGACCGGCGAGGTCAAGCTGACCGTGGTGTCGGCGCGGGGGAAGGCGGCCATCATCGCCATCCTGCGGGCCGGTGACTTCTTCGGTGAGGGATGTCTCGCCGGCCAGCCGCTGCGCATGGCGACGGCGTCCGCGCTGAGCGAGGCGTCCGTGGTGAGGATCGAGAAAGCCCGGATGACGGGCCTCCTGCACGAGGACAGCGCATTCGCGGACGTCTTCGTGTCCTATCTGCTGTCCCGGACGATCCGCATCGAAGAGGATCTCGTGGATCAGCTCTTCAATTCGAGCGAGAAGCGCCTGGCCCGGATCCTCCTGTTGCTCGCGGGATTTGGCAAGAAACGGGATGCGGAACCGGTGATCCCGAGAGTCAGCCAGGAAGCCCTGGCGGAGATGATCGGCACGACACGGGCGCGGGTCAGTGTGTTCATGAACAAGTTCCGGCGGCTCGGGCTCATCGACTACAACGGCGGCCTGCGCGTGCACGAGTCGCTCATGAACGTGATCGTGCACGACTGAGCCTCGACAGGCTCCGACCCCGGGTCCTCGCTCACCGACATCGCAGCTGACCGCGGAGTTGCCCGGCGGTCTCCGTCCCGTGTGTTCAATTTTGAACAGTGCTCCATCGTGTTCTCTTTCGAACAGATCGTGACCTCGCGCCGCGGTACCGTACCTCCCTCGGTCGGGTACGACGGGACGTGTCGGGGATGGTCGAAGCCCGCCCTGGGCCGACCAGGCTCGCCGGAGCCGATCCCGGGGTCCATCGGGCGAGATCAGGGTCCGATCGATCTCCTCGACACGCCGACCGGCCGCTTGGCCGTCTGGGTGGTGGACGCGTGGCAAGCGCCCTGAAGAATGCCTTCAACGGGGGAACTCTTACCAGCCGGAGGCCGCCCCTCGGGAAGGAGGAGAGGCCATGGAGGACGACGACCGGGGAACCCGTAGGCCCGTACCCGATTTCGAGCGCGCGCTCGACGAGGTGCGGAATCTCCTGGCCGGGTTCGGGAGCTGGCGGCTCGTCGCGGGCGCCGCCGTCGTGCTCGTCGCGATCCTGGTCTGGTCGAGCTGGTTCACCGTGCAACCCGAGGAAACGGGCGTGGTCCAGCGCTTCGGGGCGGTGGTCCGGAGCGTGGGTCCAGGTCTCCACTTCAAGCTCCCCTACGGGATCGAGACGGTCCGCCTGATCCCGACCGCCAGGGTCCTCAAGGAGGAGTTCGGCTTCCGGACCGTGGCCACCCGAGCTGGGCAGCGGACGCAGTACGAGGACAACAAGGCCCTGAAGGACGAGTCGCTGATGCTCACCGGCGACCTGAACGTGATCGACGTCCAGTGGATCGTGCAGTACCGGATCGAGGACCCGGTGCGCTACCTCTTCCGGGTGCGGGAGTCCCAGCAGACCATCCGGGACGTCGCCGAGGCGGTCATGCGCCAGATCGTCGGCAACCGGCTGGGCAGCGACGTGCTGACGGTCGGCCGGGTGGCGGTGTCCACCGAGATGAAGGAAGAGATGCAGAAGATCCTCAGCGCCTACGAGACCGGCGTGCGCCTGGTGACGGTAGAGCTCCAGGACGTGACGCCCCCGGATTCCGTCAAGCCTGCCTTCAACGAGGTGAACGAGGCGCGGCAGGACCGGGAACGGACGATCAACCAGGCCCAGGAGCAGGCGAACCGGGAGATCCCCAAGGCCCGGGGCGAGGCGGCCCGCACGATCACCGAGGCCGAGGGCCACGCCGTCGAGCGCGTCAACCGGGCCAGTGGGGAAGCCACGCGATTCCTGGCCATCCTGGACCAGTATCAGGCGGCGCCGGAGGTCACTCGCCGGCGCCTGTACCTGGAGGCGCTGGGCGCGATCCTGCCGGAGGCGAAGGCCCTCTACATCGTCGACGGCGATCAGAAGGCGCTGGTGCCCTGGTTGCAGATGGGCTCGGGTGACGGGCTCCCTGCGGGAGGGAAGTAGCCATGAAGACCGCCGTGAAGGTCGGGCTCGGTCTCCTCGCGGTGGCGATCCTCCTGGTGGTCGCCGGCACCTTCTACACACTGGAGGAGGGCCAGCAGGCGGTTATCGTGCAGTTCGGCCGGCCCGTAGGCACGCCAGTGACCGACGCGGGTCTGCACCTCAAGCTGCCCTTCGTGCAGGACGTCCGGCGCTTCGAGAAGCGCCTGCTCATCTGGGACGGCGATCCCAACCAGATCCCGACCAAGGGGCGGGAGTTCATCTGGGTGGACACCACGGCGCGCTGGCGGATCGCCGACGCCAAGAAGTTCCTGGAGAACGTGGCCACGGAGGCCGGGGCCCGGTCTCGCCTCGACGACATCATCGATTCCGTGGTCCGGGACCAGGTCTCTGCCAGCGAGCTGGTCGAGCTGGTGCGGAGCGCCTCGTGGGAGGTTCCCGAGGGCGAGGTCTTGGAGGAGGTGCCCGCCGAGGTGCGGGAGGAGCTGAAGAAGGAAGTCATCCGCGGCCGCGAGGAGCTCACCCGGACCATCCTGGCTGAGGCCCGGAAGGTCATCCCCCAGTACGGGATCGAGCTGGTGGACGTGCGGATCAAGCGCCTGAACTACGTGGAAAGCGTCCGCGAGAAGGTGTACGCCCGGATGATCTCCGAACGGAAACGGATCGCCGCGCGCTTCCGGTCGGAGGGCGAGGGCCGGAGCGCGGAGATCCTGGGGACGATGGAGAAGGAGCTGCGCCAGATCCGCTCGGCCGCCTACCGGCGGGCCCAGGAGATCCGGGGGAAGGCCGACGCCGAGGCCACGCAGATCTATGGCCGCGCCTACAACCGCAACCCGGAGTTCTACGCCTTTTCGCGGACCCTGGAGGCCTACAGGGACGGGCAGAACAAGAACTCGATCTTGATCCTCACCACGGACAGCGACTACTACCGGTACTTGAAGGACGCGAGCACCCGAGCGCCGGCTCAGGCCCGCGCCCCGCGCTGAAGAGCCTGACGACAACCGGTCGCGGCTGAGCGACGCCGAGCGCCATGGCGCGGCGATTGCGTAGCACCGACGCGAGAGGGAGCCGTGGGATGAGAGCCGACGACAGGATGCTCGGTGCAGTCCTGGAGGCGCTGCCGGATCCGGCGGTCGTCACGGATTCACGGCGGCGCATCGTGACGTTTGGCCTCCTGGCGGCGGAGGTCGCCCACGAAAGCAAGAACGCCCTCGCGATCCTGTGGTCCCGGATCGATCTCATGCTGCTCGAGGCCGAGGAGATCGGTCTGCCCGAGGTGGTCCGCGAAGATCTTGCCGTCCTCCAGCGGGCGGCGCGGCGGGTGGCGGCGACCTTCGACAGCCTGCTCGGCTACGCGGCGCCGCCACAGCGAACCGACGGACCAGTGGATCTTTCCCACATGGTCGGGGAGACGCTGGCCCTTCTCGAGCGACCCCTCACCCACGGAGGGATCTGGGTCTCGACGGATCTCGCCCCGGCGCTGCCGTCGATCCGGGGCGATGCCGAAGCCCTCCAGGAGCTACTCGTGAATCTGATCGTGAACGCCCACGAGGCCATGCCCGAGGGTGGGGCGCTGCACGTCCAGACGCGTCCCACATCGGACCGGGCGCGCGTCCGCCTCGTGGTGGCCGACAACGGACCCGGGCTCCCCGCCGAAGTGGTCGGTCGTCTGTGGCAGCCCTTTACGAGGACGAAGGCGAGAGGTCACGGGCACGGCCTTGCTTCCATCGGGCGCATCGTTCGCGCCCACGGCGCCGCGATCGAGGTCCAGTCGGAGCCTGGTCGGGGAACCGCCTTCATCGTGACCTTCCCGGCGAGGGCGGCCGGCGACGAGCGAGGCGACAACCAGCGCAGCGTCGCTGGTCCCAGCCATCGGCAAGCGGGCGATCCCCAGCAGCACGAGCAAGATCAGGAATCCGTCGCCGACACCGAGAAGTCCCGTGAGCATACCCACGCCCCGGCCGGCTCCGAGAATTCGGGCTAGGTTCGACTGGCCTTCCACGCTGCCGGCCGCGTCCCCGGCGCACCAGGTGCTGAGTCCGCGACGGCATCCGGTCGGCGGCGGTGCCTGCGACTTCACAGCCGGACACGGTCTCGTGCACCAGAGATCCCAGGAGCCGCGTTCCGCAGGCGCGCGCGAGCTTGCGGCGTCCGTCATACTGGTAGCCGGGCTCTGGCAGGGCCCTTTGGCCTGCTGTTCGATGGGGAGAGGGTGATGCATGCACCGGGAACTGCCGTCGGGCCGTTGAGCGACGAAGGTGACGCCGGCTGCGCCGGCCTCACCATCCGCCATGTCCTCGTGCCGTTGGATGGCTCATCGCTGGCCGAATGCGCCCTTCCCTGGGCGGTGGCGGTGGCGCAGGCCCTGGCGGCACGCGTGACGCTCCTGCGGGTTGTCGAGACGCCCGCCATCTCGATCGCGACGAGCCACCACCACGACGCGGTGGACTGGCAGATGAGACGGGCGGAGGCCCAGAGCCAGCTCACCGGGATCGACCGCGACCTCAAGGCGCGAAAGCTGACGTCGGCCATCGAGCTGCTCGAGGGACGGCCCGCCGAGAAGATCATCGACTTCGCCCGGGCGCAGAGGGTCGATCTCGTCGTCCTGTCGAGCCACGGCGAGGGGGGACTCACCGGATGGACGCTCAGCAGCACCGCCCTGATGGTGGTCTCCCGCATCCACAGCTCGGTGCTCGTCGTCCCCGCGCAGGCGGCCCAGGGACAGCGGATCGGCCATGTCCGCATGCGCCGGCTCCTCGTGCCGCTCGACTGCTCGCCGCGGGCGGAGTGCGTCCTGCCGCTCGCCGCGGCGCTCGCGCGCGCGCATGACGCGGAGATGATCCTCGGGCATGTCGTGCCCGAGCCCGAGATGCCGCGGCGCCTCCCGCCCTCGGCAGAGGATCTGGCGATGGTGTCGCGGCTCACGGAGCGGAACCGGCTCGAGGCCGAGCGCTACCTCGGCGAGTTGCAGGCTCGCCTCGTCGAGGGGGAGGTCCGCGTCGGGACGCGGATCGTGGTGGCCTCGCGACGAGCCCGCGCCATCCGGGCGATGGCCGACGAGGCCGACGTCGATCTCGTCCTGGTGTGCGCGCACGGACAGACCGGGGACGCACGTGAGCGGTACGGCAGCGTGGCCGGACGGCTGCTGGAGGAGGGTGGGCGGCCGATCCTCGTGTTCCAGGACCTCGGGGCCGGACGCGGGCCGACGCCCGGCGAAGAGGCGGCGCGGAGCCGTCCGGGGCACTGAGGCCTGGGCAGCTCTCCCGGCCGATCCCCGTGGTGAGCGACGGCCCTCGCCTGGCCGATCGCCTGCGCGGCCCGCAGCATGTCCTCGACGCTGCGTATCGGCGGCTCGCCGGAGGCGGCCCCGGCGCGGATCGCGCGGCTGCCGAGTGGCTGCTCGACAACTACTACATCGTCCAGCGGGCCTTCCGGCTGGTGCGCGAGGAGTTCTCGCCCGCCTTCGAGCGCCGGCTGCCGCGCAGCGCGGCGGGTGAGCGGCCGGGACTCCCCGTGGCGTATGCGCTGGCCCGGGAGATCGTGACGGCCAGCGCCCCCCACGTCGAGAGAGAGGGGATCGCGCGCCTGGTCGAGGAGTTCCAGACACTTCGCCCTCTCTCGATGGCCGAGGTCTGGGCGCTGCCCCTGCTTCTTCGCATCGTGGTGCTCGAGTCCCTGGCGGGCGCCGTCACCATCGCGCTCCCCCCGGAGGGACCCGCGGGGGACACCCCGACCGACCAGAGCGTCGGGGTCTGCATCCGGAGCCTGCGCACGCTCGAGACCACAGACTGGAAGGCGTTCTTCGAGGAGGTCAGCGCGACCGAGCGGATCCTGCGCGAGGATCCGGCGGGCGTCTACGCCCGCATGGACTTCGACACGCGTGATCGCTACCGCAAGGTGGTCGAGGAGCTGGCCGCGCGCAGCGACTGGTCGGAGGAAGCCGTGGCCCGCGAGGCCGTGCGGCGGTCGCGCGAGGGCATGGGCGGTCGCCGCGGCCATGTCGGGTATCACCTCGTCGACGAGGGCTTCGAGGCCCTCGGCCGGACGGTGGGCTATCGTCCCGGCCGAGGCACGCGGTGGCGGCGATTCCTCCTGCGTCATCCGGCCCCCTCGTACCTCGGGGCCATCGCCGTGGTCGCCTTGCTTCACGTGGCCGCGCTGGCCGTGGCGCTCCTCGCTGCGGGGACCGCGCCGGCCGTCGTCGTCGTGGGGCTGGCGCTGGCCCTCGTTCCGGCCGTGACCGTCGCGGTGAGCCTGGTGAACCGCCTGGTGATGCAGGTCATCCCCGTGCGCGTCCTCCCCAAGATGGACTTCCGCGACGGTCTTGCTGTCGAATGCCGGACCATGATCGTCGAGCACGCCATCCTCTCGCCGGGGGACGACGTCTCGCCGCTCCTGTCGAGGCTCGAAATCCACTGGCTCGCCAGCGCCGACCCCAACCTCCATCTCGCGCTCCTGGTCTCGCTGGCCGACGCTCCCGAAGCGTCGATGCCAGGCGACGTCGACCTGGTGCGACGGGCCGAGGAGGGCGTGCGCGCGCTCAATGCGAGGTACGGGCACGACGGCATCGGTCCGTTTCACCTGCTGCATCGCCGGCGATTGTGGAACGCCCGCGAGGGCTGCTGGATGGCCTGGGAACGCAAGCGCGGCCAGGTCGCCGAGTTCAACCGCGTGCTCGCCGGCCATCAGGACACCAGCTTTGCCGGTCACGTCGGCGATCCCGACTTCCTTCCGACGACCCGGTTCGTGATCACCCTCGACGCCGACACCGAGCTTCCCCGCGGCGCAGCCCGCCGCCTCGTCGCCACCCTGGCGCATCCGCTCAACCGGGCCGAGCTCGAGGCCGGGACAGGTCGCGTGACGGCCGGCTACACGATCCTCCAGCCGCGCATGGACGTGACGCCTTTCGGCGCCGCCGCATCCTCGTTCGCCCATCTGTTCGGGGGAGACCCCGGCCTCGACCTCTACGCCCGGGCGGTCTCGGACGTGTACCAGGATCTCTTCGGCGAGGGCATCTACGTCGGCAAGGGGATCTACGACCCGGTGGCGCTCGAGGCGAGCCTGCACGGGCGGGTGCCCGAGAACGCGGTGCTGAGCCACGACCTGTTCGAGGGGGTCCACGGTCGGGCGGCGCTGGTGACGGACGTCGTCCTCTTCGAGACCTATCCGGCCGACTACCGCAGTTACTGGCGGCGTCTCCACCGCTGGGCCCGGGGAGACTGGCAGCTTCTCCCCTGGCTCGGGCGCCGGGTGCCGCTCGCCGGCGGCGGGCGGGCGCCGAACGGGCTATCGCTCATCTCGCGCTGGAAGATCGTGGACAACCTTCGAATCACCCTGCTTCCCCCGACGCTGCTCGGCTTTCTGCTTCTCGCCTGGGTCGCCTTCCCCGGCGCGCCCGCCGTGTGGACCGCGATCGCGGCCCTCGTGCTGGCTGCCCCCTTGCTCACCGAGGCGATGGGCGGACTGCTGTCGGCGAACCGGGTCGCGGCCCTGCCTCCGGCGGTCCGGGGGGTGACGCTTCGACTCCGACCCGCGTCGGCGCTCTGGATCATGCACGTGGCCCTCCTGCCCCATCGTGCCGTGGTTCTCACTGACGCGATCGTGCGCACACTCATCCGTCTGCGCCGGGGACGCCGACTCCTGGAGTGGACGTCAGCGGCCCGGGTGGCCCGCGCGCTGGTTGGCACCGAGGCCCGCCGACCGTTCTGGCGAGAGATGTTCGCGGCTCCGACGGTCTCGATCGGTACGCTGGCGCTGCTCGCCGTCGGTCGGCCGGACGCGCTCCCGGCCGCGCTTCCGCTCACGGCGCTCTGGTTCCTCGCCCCGGAGATCGCTGCCGCCGTCAGCCGGCCACGCCGCCAGCCCGCGCCGGCGTTGACGGACGCCGACGCCCGGCGCCTCCGTCTGCTCGCGCGCCGGACCTGGCTCTTCTTCGACACGTTCGTGGGCCCGGACGACCAGTGGCTCCCGCCCGATCATTTCCAGGAGAAGCCACGGGGCGAGGTGGCACGGCGAACCTCCCCGACCAACATCGGCCTCCTGCAGCTGGCCACGCTGTCCGCCCACGATCTCGGCCATGCCGGCCTGCTGTCCGTCATCCTGCGCCTTCGGAACACGTTCGACACGCTCGGGCGAATGGAACGTCACCGCGGCCACTTCTACAACTGGTACGACACGCGCGATCTCGCGCCGCTGTCGCCCCGCTACGTCTCCACGGTGGACAGCGGGAACCTCGCCGGGTGCCTGCTGATCGTGAAACAGGCGTGCCTCGAGCTCGTCCACGCGCCGGTCGTCGGGCCCGCCCGCTGGGAGGGGCTGCTCGACACGCTCGACGTCCTGCTCCAGGTGATCGAGCGCCGGGTCCCCTCGCCGGAGGCCGTGCGGTTCGTCCCGCTGCGCGCGTCCGTCACGAAGATGCGCGAGGAGACGGCGGCGCTGAGAGGACAGCGGCGCGCGTGGGGGCATGGCATTGCCCGGCTCCTTCAGCGCGGCGGCACCGAGCTCGACCAGGCCCTGCTCTCGGTGATCGCCGACGATGGCGCGGGTCTCGACCCGGACCTGCTCGCCGAGCTGCGCGTGTGGTCCGCCGAGGTGCCGCAGCATCTCGAGGCCATGTGGCGCGACATCCAGCTCTGCCTTCCGTGGGAGGCTCCGGAGGCGACGCCCCCGGTGGTCGTGGCCGAAGACCGTGGGGAGCTGGCGGAGGCGTGGGCCGCCTTCGAGCGATGCCTGCCCGCCGATCCCGCGCTGGGCGAGCTTCCCTCGGCCTGCGCGTGCGCGAGCGCCGGTCTATCGCGGCTCGAGAAGCAGCTCGACGTCTTGTCCGAGGACGTCGCCGGCCTGCCCGAGGCTCGCGCCTGGGCCCAGCGCCTCCAGGAGGCGATCGCGCGGGCAGGGGACACCGCGCGCAGCATCCTCGCCACCCTCGACGCGCTCGGCGAGCAGGCCGGGGCGCTCTTCGAGGCGATGGACTTCGCCTTCCTCTACGACGAGGGACGACGTCTCTTCTACATCGGCCACGATGTCACCTCGGATCGCCGCGATGCGCACCATTACGACCTCCTCGCCTCCGAGGCGCGCCTGGCCAGCTTCGTCGCCATCGCGAAAGGGGACGTCCCGGAAGAGCACTGGCTCCAGCTCGGCCGCCCGCTCTCCCGCGTGGACGGCGCCACCACGCTCCTGTCCTGGAGCGGCACGATGTTCGAGTACCTGATGCCGAGGCTGCTCCTGCGGGAGTCGCCGGCCAGCCTGATGGGCCGGGCGTGCGCGGCCGCCGTCGAGGTCCAGATCGCGCATGCCGCCCGGCGTGGAGTTCCGTGGGGCATGTCGGAGTCGGGGTACTACCGCTTCGACGCGCAGCGCAATTACCAGTACCGGGCCTTCGGCGTCCCCGACCTCGGGTTCAAGCGTGGACTCGAGGACGACGTGGTCGTCGCCCCCTATGCGTGCCTGCTCGCGCTGCCGTTCGCGCCGCCGGCGGTGATGGCCAATCTCGACCGTCTGGACGAGCTCGGACTCATGGGGCGCTACGGCCTCTACGAGGCCGTGGACTTCACGGCATCACGTCTCGACGCCGGGACGACCCACGCGATCGTCCGCTCGTTCATGGCGCACCACCAGGGGATGATCCTGACCGCGATCGACAACCTGCTGGATGGCGAGACGATGGTGCGTCGCTTTCACGCCGACGCCATCGTCCGGACCGCGGAGCCGCTCCTGTTCGAGCGCCCGGCTGTCACGACGCCCGGGAAGCGGACGCGCCTCGTGCTCGCGCCCCCTCGCCCGGCGCCGGCCCCGCGGGCGCCCCTCGAGCCGTGGCCGGCGGGTCCCGACGCAGGCGTTCCGCAGGCCCACGTGCTATCGAACGGCCGCTACCGCGTCCTCGTCTCGAGTCACGGCGGCGGCAGCGACTGGGGCGCCGTGGCGCTCACGCGGTGGCGCGCCGACAGCACGCTCGACGGCCCCGGGTTCCGTCTGTACCTGCGCGACCTCGACCGCCGGTTCTCGTGGTCCCTGGCCCCGGGAGATGGCGAGATGGTGTTCCACGCCCACATGGTCGAGAGGCGCCAGCGCGTTCACGACGTCTCGCTCCGCGAGCAGGTCTGCGTCGCCTCGGGCGACGACGTCGAGGTGCGGCTGGTGACGCTGGGGAACGAGGCGGCGGCACGGCGACGACTCGAGGTGACGAGCTACGCCGAGGTCGTCGTCGGCGACGCGGCCGAGGACGAGCGTCATCCGGCGTTCAGCAAGCTGTTCGTGGCGAGCGAGTACATCGAGGACCTGGATGCCCTCGCGTTCCACCGCCGACCGCGCTCCGGTCGGGGGCCCGACGCCTGGGTCGCGCACATGCTGGTGCTTCCGGCCGGCCGGGCGCGCCGGGCTGGCTACGAGAGCTCGCGCGAGCGCTTCGTGGGTCGTGGACGGACGGTGCGGCGTCCGGGCGCGATCGACCGGGAGGGGCCCCGCGGCGCCGGAATGACGGGCGCGACACTCGATCCGGTCATGGCCCTGTCGGCGGAAGTCGAACTGCCGGCGCATCGCACCACGACGTTCGGGTACGTGGTCCTGGCCGCCCGCTCGCGCGACGACGTCCTGGCCCTGGCCAGCCGCTACCGCTCGCTTCCTGCCCTCGAGTGGAGCTTCGAGGCGGCGCGTCAGCGGAGCGAGGCCGAGGTGGCCGATCTGGCGCTCGCCCCTGGGGATCTCCGGGCGGCGGCGAGGCTGCTCTCCCTTCTCCTGTACCCCCACGGCGCCCTGCGAGCGCCCGCGGCGGTCCTCGGCGACAACCGCCTCGGGCAGCGCTCGCTGTGGAAACACGGGATCTCCGGAGACCTGCCGATCTGGCTGGTCCGGGTCGGCGCGGCCGGGGACACGGCCATCCTGCCCTCGGTGTTGCGCGCCCACCGCCTCTGGCGTCAGCGCGGCGTCTCCATCGACCTGGTGATCCTCAACGAGCGGGCCGAGGGCTACGTGCCGGAGACCGACGATCACGTCGACCGGGCGATCGCCCAGGCCGCCGCCGACGCCTGGCGCGACCGGCCGGGCGGCGTGTTCCCGGTCCGGGCCGCTCGGCTCGAGGAGGCCGACCGCGTCCTGCTGCTGTCCGCCGCGCGCGTCGTGCTGGACGGAGCGGAGGGCAGCATCGGCCGGCAGCTCGCGCGTGCGGGGGGCGAGCCGGCGAGGCTCCCGGGGCTCGTGCCGAGCCTGACGCAGGTGCCGCTGCCCGAGAGCCTTCCGCGGCCCGACTCGTTGCTGTTCGACAACGGGCTCGGTGGGTTCACCGCCGGCGGCCGCGAGTACGTCATCCATCTCGAGCCGGGCGAGTCGACGCCGGCCCCATGGGTGAACGTGGTGGCCAACCGGCGCCTGGGCTTCGTCGTGACCGAGGCGGGCGGCGGCTACACGTGGGCGGAGAACGCCGGCGAGAACCGGCTGACGCCCTGGCGGAACGATCCGATCTCGGACGAGCCGGGCGAGGTGCTGTACCTGCGCGACGAGGAGACCGGCGCCGTGTGGACCCCGACGTCGCGGCCCGCCCCGGCCCACGGCGCCTATCAGATCCGCTACGGGGCGGGGTACGCCACCTTCCTCCACCGCAGCCACGGGCTCGAGCAATCCCTGCGCCTGTGGGTGCCGCCCGACGATCCGGTCAAGCTCGTCGAGCTCACGCTCACCAACCGGCTGGACCGCCCGCGCCGGGTCACGGTGACGTACTACGTCGAGTGGCTGCTCGGGGCCACGCGCGACCGATCGCAGGCGTTCGTGTTGCCGGAGTTCGATCCGGCCTCGGAGGCCCTGCTCGCGCGCAACCCGTGGAACGAGGACTTCGCCGGCCGCGTCGCGTTCGTCGCCGCGAGCAAGAGGCTCCACGGCCTGACGGCCGATCGCACGGAGTTTCTCGGCCGGCACGGCGACTACGCCGCGCCGGCGGCGCTGGGGCGTATCGGTCTGGCCAGCGCGGTCCGGGCCGGGCTCGACCCCTGCGCCGCGCTCCAGGTGCATCTCGACCTCGCCCCCGGGGCGACGGCGCACGTGCACTTCATGCTGGGCCAGGCGGCAAGGCGCGACGAGGCGCTGGGGCTCGTGACCAGGTACCGCGAACGCGCCGCGATCGGGGCCGCATGGTCCGATCTCCATCGGCACTGGGACGCGTTGCTCGGCGCGGTCACCGTGCGCACGCCGGATCCGGCGCTCGATGTGATGCTCAACCGCTGGCTGCTGTACCAGGTGCTGTCGAGCCGGCTGTGGGGTCGGACCGGCTACTATCAGTCGAGCGGCGCGTTCGGGTTCCGCGATCAGCTGCAGGACGTGGCCGCGCTGGTCCATTGCGCGCCCGGGATGTGGCGCGAGCATATTCTGGAATCGGCGCGGCACCAGTTCGAGACCGGGGACGTCCTCCACTGGTGGCACCCACCGGCGGGAGCCGGGGTGCGGACGCGGTGCTCGGACGACCTCCTGTGGTTACCCTTCATCACGGCCCACTACGTGGAGGCGACCGGCGACGAGACGATCCTGTCCGAGGAGGTGCCGTTCCTGGCGGGCGCGCCCCTGGAGCCGCGCGAGGTCGAGCGCTACGCGCGCTTCGAGCCCGGAGCGCGCCGCGCGACGCTCTACGCGCACTGCCTGGCCGCGATCGAGCGCGGCCGCACGGCGGGCGCGCACGGACTGCCCCTGTTCGGGAGCGGCGACTGGAACGACGGGATGAACCGCGTGGGCATCGGCGGCCGCGGCGAGAGCGTGTGGCTCGGCTGGTTCCTCTACACGACGCTCGTCCGGTTCGCGGCGGTGAGCGAGCGCCGGGGCGACATGGACCGGGCGGCGACGCAGCGGCGTCAGGCGGAAGAGCTGCGCGGCGCCCTCGAGGCGGCCGCGTGGGACGGGGCCTGGTACCGGCGCGGATATTACGACGACGGCACGCCGCTGGGTTCGGCGGAGCGTGCCGAGTGCCGGATCGACGCGCTCGCCCAGGCCTGGGCGGTCCTGTCGTCGGCGGCGGACAGGCCACGGGCCGCCGCGGCGATGGAGGCCGCAGCGCAGCACCTGGTGCGGGAGGAGGAGGGACTGATCGTGCTCCTCACGCCCCCCTTCGCCGGTCTCGACCAGGACCCAGGCTACATCCGCGGCTACCCTCCCGGGATCCGGGAAAACGGCGGCCAGTACACCCACGCGGCGATCTGGGCGCTCTGGGCCCTGACCGGGCTGGGCGAGATCGAGCGCGCGGTCGGCCTGTTCCAGCGGCTCCTGCCGATCCGCCACGCCCTCACCCGCGACGCCGTGGCCCGCTACCGGACCGAGCCGTACGTGCTGGCCGCCGACGTCTACTCCGCGCCGCCATGGACCGGCCGGGGAGGCTGGACCTGGTACACGGGGGCCGCGGGCTGGGCCTACCGGCTGGGCCTCGAAGCGATCCTGGGCCTTCACCCTTCGCGGGGGGGCTGGCGCCTGGACCCGCGCGTGCCGCCGAGCTGGCCGGGGTTCGAGATCGTCCTGCGCGACGGCGCGACGGTCGTGCACATCGAGGTGCAGAATCCACACGGCGTCACCCGTGGCGTCGCGCAGGCGTTCCTCGACGGCGAGCGCATCGACCCTGCGATCCTGCCGCGCCTGCAGGATGGGCGCAGGCACGAGCTCCGGGTGACGATGGGACGATCGGGAGAAGGCCGGGACTGACGCGGGAGAGGGCGATACGCCCCCTCGATCGATCCTGGCGCTCCCGGGTACGCTTGGCGGTCGGGTGAGGCGTGGCGGCTGCTCCGGGACACCGTCAGCGACTGGTACCAGGACCGGGCGCAGCGGATCGGCGCCGCGCTGGCGTTCTACACGTTGTTCGCGCGGGCGCCCGGCCTCGTCATCCTCATGCCGCTCACCGGCGTCTGCCTCGGCCCTCAGGCCGCGCAGGGGCACATCGTCGAGCAGGTCGAGTCCCTGATCGGCCGGCCGGGAGCGAGGGCCATCGAGGCCATGATCGTGAGCGCCCGCGAGGAGGGAGCCGGCGTGACCGTCGTCGCGGTGATCACGCTCGTGTTCGGTGAATCAGGCGTTCGGATGGCCGACCGAATAGACGATGACGTCAAGCTCCTTGACGCAAAAGGCGCGGTGCTGCTCGGCGGCCGGGAGTTCGCGCACGTCGACGAAATCGCTTCGCCTGAGGCCGAGGATGGCCACCACGCGGTCGATATTTGCCCGTTGCCGCGATCCGGGATTCCCGATGTTGATGCGTGTACCACGGACCTTCGCCACCGTGCGGATTCCCAATTCCCTTCCGGGCCAGCATCTCGTCAGGGCCGGCGAACAGGGTGCGCAGTTGTGCTTCTCATCGTCGCTCTTTCTCTGTTCTTCGCGTACCTCTTGTTTCCCTTCGTCCAGGCTCGCGCAACGGTGGGTGATAGAGAGCCGAGACCATTGGCGATCGTAGTCGTGGACCTGGTGCCCCAATCTGGGCCCCGAGCGGCATGGCTGGTGCTGGCGTGCCTGATTACCGGCTGCCGGATCGCGCCAACGAGGCGACCATGGCCACGAGCTCGTCCGGCTCCACCGGCTTTCGGGCATGCATCTGAAATCCGGCGGCCCGCAGGCGAGCGGAGTCCTCGGACGTGACGTAGCCAGTGAGCGCGATGGCTGGCAGGTAGCCGCCGTTCCCCTCCCGCGCTCGGACGTGGCGAATGAGCGTATAGCCGTCTTCGTCGGGCATCCCGATATCGCTGACCAGCACGTCCGGTCGGAAGTCATCCAACGCGCGCAGCGCTCCACGCACCGACCCGGAGGCCTCCACCTTGGCGCCGGCCATCTCGAGGATGAGGCGGAGGACGTCCCGCGCATCGGCATCGTCCTCGACGAGAAGGACCTTGATGTTGTCGAGCCGGGCCGGCGCGGCGGCGGGCGTGTCGGCGCCCCCAACCCGTTCGAGCTGGTCCAGTTCACGAGGGGAAAGAACCGGAAGCCGAACCGTGAACGTGGCTCCCTCCCCCACGCCCGGGCTGTGGGCGTGAACGCTACCGCCGTGCCCTTCGACAAGCGCCTTGACGATGGCGAGCCCGAGACCGATCCCGCCCTGCCGTGTGCTCACCATCTTCGCCTGGCTGAACCGCTCGAAGAGATGCGGCAGGAACTCCGGGGCGATGCCCTGACCGGTATCGGCGACCTGAATCTCCACCTGCGAACCGGCCGAGGTGAGCCGAACCTCGATGCGCCCACCCCGAGGCGTGAACTTCACGGCGTTCGAGAGAAGGTTCTCGACGACCTGCGTCAGACGGAGCGAGTCACCTGCGACCGGCTCGGGGACGGCGTGATCGATGAAGATCACGTTGATGGCCCTGGCGTCAGCCGCCAGGCGAAGCGCATCCAGTGCCTCTTGAACCACCGCGCTGAGGTCGACGGGCTGACGGTCGAGACGAATGCTGCCACCGATGATCCGGGACACGTCGAGCAGGTCGTCGATGATTCGCGCCGCTGCCCTGGCGTTGCGTTCGATGACGTGGATCGCGTGCATCGCCTGGGCTGGGTCGAGCTGCCCGCGGTCGAGCAGATGCGCACAACCGAGGAGGGCGCTCAGCGGCGTCCGGAGCTCGTGGGAGACCATGGCGAGGAACTCGTCCTTCAACCGGTTCGCGGTCTCGGCGTCAGCCCGGGCGCGGTCCGCCGCATCCGCCAGGGTCTGATTCTGCATCGAGCTGACGACCAGCTGCTCGTTCGCGTCTCGAAGCTGGTCCAGCAACGACTGCTGATCAGGCTGCGTGGCGGGCGTTTCGCGCTTCGGATCGTCGCCCGGCCGTTCCGCGTGGGGAGTCATGCCACCCTTCTACGATTACTGGCGGCGATCACGTCGGGTCGGGCCTCGCGGGTGCGCCTCGGGGGAGCTCCAGGGATCGGCGGTCAGAAGCCCGTGATGGTACCCGCGGATCGGGTCACCGACGGTGATGCCCCTCGAGTTCACCTCGTAGAAACGCAGGTCCGCGCTGTGATCGCTGCCGCGGACCTTCACGACCGTCATCACCCGCTTCAGCGCCCCGTCCAGCTCCACGTAGCGCTGCAGGATGAGCGCGTCCGTGAGGAACGCATTCTCGCGAGGACCGAGGCGGAGCTCGGTGTAGCCATCCTCGATCTCGATCGTCATCATCACCGTGACGCCGAGGCCGGTCAAGACGCCCACCAGGCGGTAGAGCGACTCCCGAAAATCTTCACGGAACCCGGGCGAGACGGCCGTCTCGAAGCCGGAGAGCGAGTCGATCGCGACGCGCTGGGCCTGGGTGCGTGCGATCGTCTCGCGCAGCTCGTACAGCGTCTCATCGACGGACAGGTCGAGCGGGCGAAGGTAGACCATGGTGATCTGGCCGTCGTGGATCATCCGGCCGAGAGTATCGCCCAGCGCCGTGGTCCGCAGGTAGCCGGCGGGGTGCTTCTCGAAGACGGCGATCACGCCGCGCTCCCCGCGCCTCACCCCCTCGACGACGAACTGACCGGCCAGCACGGTCTTGCCCGAACCGGAGGGGCCGGCGACCATCGCCGAATAGCCCCGGGGGACGCCGCCGCCCAGCATCTCGTCGAGGCCGCGGACGCCCGTCGAGAGGCGCCCCTGGACAGGCGCGACGGCCTGTGACGCATCCGCCTGAGCCGGATCCGCCTCCGGCTTGGGAAGCCGGGGGAACACCTTGAGGCCATCCGGCGTGATCCGAAACGTGTGGAGACCAGGCAGGTCACCCTGCCCGCGCAACTTGACGACTCTGATCTTCCGCACGACGGAGTTCCGCTCGATCGTCTGCTTCAGGACGATGAGGCTGTCGGCCACGGTGAAGACCGGATGGTCACCCTCCGCGTCAGGAAACTCGCCGACGAGGAAGGTCGTCGCCTCCCAGGTGGTGAGGTGAAGCGCCAGCCTCTGGACGAAGTCCTGCACGTCCAGCGCGCTCAGCTCGGCTTCATTCCCCACCCGCAGCACCGAGCGAAAGGAGTCCACGATGACGAAGCCGGGGGTCACGGCTTCGACCTGACGCACGATGCTGTCGAGGACTGCCGGGAGGCCCCGTGGTACCTCCCCGCTCAGCGAGCTGAAGCGGATCATGCCGTTCACCTTCGCCGGATCGAAGAAGCTGTACTGCTGCTGGTACCGGAGCATCTTGAGGGGCGGCTCGCCGACGATCGTGAAGTAGAGGCCCGGGCGATCGCCCGTCGCGTTGGCAAACATGATCTGGTGGGCCAGGGTCGTCTTGCCGCACCCGGGGCCGCCGACGATGAGGTTGAAGGACAGCTCCGGGAGGCCTCCCCCCAGCACGTCGTCCAGCCCCGGAACCCCGGTTGCGAGTCGCCGGATCGAGACTGCTTCGCGGCCATCTGTCATTCCTCAGTCTCCTGGCGGTGGGTTCGGGGTAGGAGAGTGTCGGGCCAGCTCTGCTGGAGCAGGCTCCACGTGAGCCTGGCGCCGATGACGTTCGCCAGCAAGCCCAGGAAGGTGGCGAAGAGTGTCACCGAGATCTCCCGGATCACGTCGGGCTCGTGCTCCTGCAGAGCGGCGCGAAGCGGCTCGGCCAGGCTGTCGCAGCGCTCACCGAGGACGATCCGCTCGTCGAGAAAGGCGAACTCCGATTTTCCGAGTTTCACCGCCCGGAGAAGGATCGCCTGGACGCCGGCGAGACCGATGACGTCGGCGAGCCGCTGACACAGCGAGTCCAGGAGGCGCCCCGCCGCCGCCGCCAGAGTCTCGGGGGTCGCCGGCGCTCCGCTCGTTTCGAGGGCGAGCAACTGCGTCACGGCGCGACGCAGGCGCGGAGTCGCGTACCGCGTGTCCGAGGCTTTTCCCACGCCGTGCCTCCACCTCGTCTTCCCGTGTCCTGCGTGAACGCTCGCAGCCTGCCACCGCACCGTGCGTCAGGGCGACCTCACGTTCAGGAACCAAAGGAGTGTGAGATCACGCGGCCGTCGCCCGAGGTCTCATCCGTCGCCCACGGGCCGATGCCATCCTATCCAGTTCCTGCACGGCGCGAGCCGTGCACGCGACGTGCCACAAGCGAGTGCCCTCAAGAATCGAGATGATAGCGCAAGACCGTCCGTGTTCGTGCACCATCCGCTCCCCACCCTGGGGCGACCGGTCCCCGCTCGAGACGATGACCTGGGAAGCGCGAAAGGACCGGGCGTCACATCATGCCGAAATGTCGCAACGCCTCTTCGATCGCCTCACGCTTTTCGGGCGGGCACGGCTCGACGTCACGACCGCGACGGGCCCGGCTCGCCCCCCGCAGCGTCGGGATGCCGTGAACCTCCTTGACGTGGACGATCCACCCCATCCTCGGGATGAAGCCGTGGTGATGCTGCACGAACTTCTGGATCTCGGCATCCGTGGCCATGTGCCCTCCACAACCGTCCCCCTGAATGCATGCCCTGGTTGCGGGCCCTCCCGAACGGGTTGGGCCAGGGCTCCGCCATCCATACTGTCGCGCGCGTTGGTGTCCGGCGCGGCTGCGGTCTATCTCGGCGATGACCTCGCGCCGAAGAGCAAGATAACGGCGCCGGCCTCCAGGGGGAGCAGCACGACGATGACAGCGGCCATCGCCCCGTAGATCACGTTGACCATCGATAGCTTGGCGAAGTACCACACCGTGGCGCGTCGGGTCACCTCCCAGAGCACGGTCGCGGTGACGCCCCCGGCCAGGGCGTGCCCGAAGCGAATCTGCCCCACCGGCAGCACCATGTAGAAAGCGGTCGGGAGCAGGGCCAGCCCCACGACGCCAAGCAGGTGGAGCACGGCGCCGGACAGACCCGCCGGGGGCCACGCATGCCCGAAGACATGCACCGCACGCACCGCGTGGAGCGCGCTGCTGATCACCGTGATCAGCAGGAGGCCCACGCCGATGAGCATCATGGAGAGATACGGGAGCAGTACCGACACGAGGCAGCGCCGGTGCTGCGTCGAGCTGAAGAAGACGAGCGCCACCAGCCCGACGATTCCGACCACCTCGCGGTGGGCCAGGAAGCTGGCGACCTGCTCGGTCACGGCGGCAGGCGGCACGATCGCCAGCAGCGTGTAGTAAGCGACCGCGCCGGCCCGCAGAAATCCCTGGCTTCGCTGGAAGCCGGACACGACCCGCCACCGAAGGCGAGCAGCGACCCTTCAATGGCGGGCCGTCTCGACGGCCGGTGTCCGTGGCATCCCGACTCACAGCGAATCTGCCGAGGGGCACACCACGCCGACGTGCGCTACCGAATGCGTATGTCGCGCAGCGAGCCCAGGACACCGAACGCCTGCAGCAGCCAGACGACGACCACGATGACGACCACGACGTTGATGATCGTCTTGATCTTCGAATCCATCGGCACGTAGTTGTTGAGCAGCCAGAGCAGAATCCCGACGACCACCAGCGTGAGGATGAGGCCGATCAGGCTCATGTCCGCTCCTCTCTCTTCAGACGCCAGCACCATGCCGCCGGCAAGGGCCAGGCCGCCGCCGGATCGGCGGCCAGAGAAGGCTTATACGGGGCGAATCGCGTCCTGCCCCGCCCGGAGAGCCTCGCTGACGTGCTCCTTCGTGTCCTGCAGGAAGTCGTCAACCCGATGCAAGGCAGCTCCGCCGCGGTCCAGCACCTTGCCGGTCGTCTCCTCGACCGCCCGGACGCCCTCCGCCGCCTTCAGGCGTACCCCGCGCGTCCTTTCCTGCACGTACGCCTCGATCTGCCGTCCCCACAGCCACACGACGGCGGCCCCCAGGCCGGCTCCCAGCACAAAGGCTCCACTGGTACGCATCATAGTCCTCCTCGGTCACTTGACCCGCATCTCGTTCTTGACGGACTTCACGCCCGCGATCCCGCCGGCGACCCCGCCTGAGACCTGACGAAGCCGCTCAGCTGAACCACGCCCTTGAACGTCGCGCGGCGTGAGCGCCCGGACACGCGCCTGGATTTCGGCGGTGCGAGCTTCGGCGGCCAGATCCCGCGCGTCCTTGGTCACTGCCCGCTCGATCGCGCCAAGCAGGGCGTTGCCGGCGAACGGCTTGGTCAGGAAGCCGACGGCGCCGCTTTTCATGGCCGTCACGCTCATCGCCACATCACCGTGGCCGGTGATGAAGACGACGGGAATGCGGACGTTTCTGACCCTCGGTGTGTATCGAGTCGACCATGTGCGCCAACCTCAAAGCAGAGTGATCGGCAGCTCGACGGGAGTGCATCAACGATGCCGCGCGGGCCTGGCAAAATACTCGGAAACTTAGAGTCGACAGCGCCCTATCGAACATGGGGTCGGCGTGCCTCACGTGGGACACGTGGGCCCCAGTGCCCTGAGGCATTCGTGCCGTCTCCCACGTACCTGCGTAGGAACCGGGTGATTCGACGGTGTTCGCTCCGCGCGCCGAGCGAAAAAGACTTCTGGAGTCCGCAGGAATCGGAATCATCGCGTTGCCGCCCGACCCTCCGCCTTCCCGGCCGCACTGGACGGGACACCGCCTACCTTCACGCGTCGCATTACTTCGACCCGCCGCAGGGTGATGCGCGGCACGGGCGGGATCTTCTGGAGGACGAGCGCTGTCTCGGCTGGCACTCGATCTCGGACTGCTGCCGGCGACGACGCTGCTTAGTCTCGCAATCTGAGGCTCCCGAGGAGATGATCGAGGTTGCGCGGCGCGCGGCCCGGGAGCGCGGCCGGCCCGAGCTACGCGCCGTGTCCGTGTCGCACGATCGACTGTGGACGGGACGGCTCTGATGATCTCCATCAGCGGGAGTCGCGCCTCGCCTGCTGGCGCCGGCCTCGTGCGCTGATGTGAGCCTGGATCACCTGCCCGCGCGTCGTCTGGAACTGGCGCCTGGCAACCTTCTCCACCGAGGCCTGCCCGATCGCCTGCCGCTGCGCGCGTCGCCCGGCGGCGTCGGCCGCAGCCGCCGCCTCCCACGTCGCCGCGGTGACGCGTGATGGCGCCTTCTTGGTCTTCGATGTCGTACTCCCGGGCTCGGCCTTCCTGTTTTTCATGGCGACGATTCTACGTGCTTCGTCGCCGGCGCGATATGCCCCGTGCCCCCTCGAGGGATCCTGGCGCTCTCGGGTACGCTTAGCGGTATGGATGAGGCGTGGCGGGTGCTCCGGGACACCATCAGCGACTGGTACCAGGACCGGGCGCAGCGGCTCGGCGCCGCGCTGGCGTTCTACACGTT
>DASTFB010000061.1 GCA_035709005.1 Candidatus Methylomirabilota bacterium
GATCCGGATCGGCGGCCAGCTCACCAAGGCGCTCTACCAGTACACGCTCCAGAGCCCGGACCTCACCGAGCTCTACCAGTGGGCCCCGCGCCTCCAGGAGCGCATCCGCGCGCTCCCGATGCTGACCGACGTCAACTCGGATCTGCAGATCACGAGCCCCCAGGTGGTCGTCAACATCGACCGCGACCGGGCGTCGTCGCTGGGCGTGACGGCCGACCAGATCGAGGACGCGCTCTACAGCGCCTACGGCTCGCGCCAGGTCTCGACCATCTACACGCCGTCCAACCAGTACTGGGTCATTTTAGAATTGGAGCCGCAGTACCAGCGGGATCCCACGGCCCTGGAGCGGCTCTACGTGCGCTCGAGCAGTGGGCGCCTGATCCCGCTGGGCGCGGTGGCCACGCTGACGCCCGGGCTGGGACCGCTCACGGTGCAGCACCTGGGCCAGCTGCCCGCGGTCACCATCTCGTTCAACACCAGGCCGGGCGTGTCCTTGAGCGATGCCGTGGCCCAGGTGCAGGCGGTCCAGCGGGAGCTGGGGGTGCCCGCGACGCTGAGCACCACCTTCCAGGGCACGGCCCAGGCCTTCCAGGACTCGCTGCGCGGGCAAGGGATGCTCCTGCTCATCACCGTCCTCGTCATCTACCTGGTGCTGGGCGTGCTCTACGAGAGCTTCATTCACCCCCTCACCATCCTCTCGGGCCTGCCCTCGGCCGGCGCCGGAGCGCTGCTCACGCTGATGTTGTTCGGGGCCGAGCTGAACGTCTACGGATTCGTCGGGATGATCATGCTCGTCGGCATCGTGAAGAAGAACGCCATCATGATGATCGACTTCGCGCTGGAGGCCGAGCGGGCGGGGGCCGCACCGGCCCAGGCGATCTATCAGGGCTGCCTGCTGCGCTTCCGGCCGATCATGATGACGACCATGGCGGCGCTGCTCGGGGCCTTGCCCATCGCGCTCGGCATCGGGGCCGGCGCCGACGCCCGGCGCCCGCTGGGCCTGGCCGTGGTCGGCGGCCTGCTCGTCTCCCAGCTGCTCACCCTCTACATCACGCCCGTCCTCTACCTCTACATGGAGTCGGTCCAGAAGCACCTGGCCGCGCACCCCGTCTCGCGCATCTTCTTCTGGCGCCGGGCGCGGTACGGCCCGCAGCCGAGCCCCGCCGTCCAGTCCTGAGTCCGCCCCGGATCGGCGCTATCATGGGCGCCGTGCTCGAGGGGCTCGCGGAGCTGGTCAATGGCAACGAGGCCCTGGTGCGTCGCGGCCGCTACCTGACCACGACGTTCCTGGTCGAGACGGGCGACACGGCGTGGCTGGTCACGGTGATCGAGGGGCGGATCGCCCGCCTCGAGCGGGGGCCCTTTCTCATGCGGCAGTGGCGCTTCGCGGTGCGCGCTTCCGCCGAGGCCTGGCGGCGGTTCTGGGAATCGGTGCCCGCGCCGGGCTATCACGATCTCTTCGCCATGGCCAAGCTGGGCCAGGCCCGGATCGAGGGCGATCTCCAGCCGCTGATGGCGAACCTGCGCTACGTCAAAGAGGTGCTGGCGGCACCGCGGAAGCACGGGCGTGGCTGACCCCGGGCTGGAGCCCATCGTGGGACGGTATCTGCGCCTCACGCTGCAATCGCGGCCGCACCGGCTCTACTTCGAGGAGGCCGGACAGGGCATCCCGCTGGTGTGTCTGCACACCGCTGGCTCCGACGGGCGCCAGTTCCGCCATCTGATGACCGACGAGGCGATCACCCGGCACTTCCGCGTGCTGGCGTTCGACATGCCCCGGCACGGCAAGTCGCTGCCGCCCGTCGGCTGGCAGGACGACGAGTACCGGCTCACCGCCGCGGGGTACGTCGAGATGATCCGCAGCTTCTGCCAGGCGCTGAGCCTGGAACGGCCCGTCGTCCTCGGTTGCTCGATCGGGGGCAAGATCGTGCTCCACCTGGCGCGCGATCACGCCCCCGAGTTCCGGGCGCTGATCGGCCTCGAGGCGGCCGATTATCAGGCCCCGTGGTACGACGACACCGGGTGGCTCCACCGGCCCGATGTCCACGGCGGCGAGGTGAGCGCCGCGCTCATGTCCGGGCTCATCGCTCCCCAGAGCCCCAGCGAGGCGCGCTGGGAAACCCTGTGGGGGTACATGCAGGGCGGCTCCGGCGTGTTCAAGGGCGACCTGTACTTCTACCGGGTCGACTCCGATCTGCGCGGCCAGCTCGGCGGTGTCGACACGGCGCGCTGCCCCCTCTACCTCCTCACCGGAGAGTACGATTTCTCGTGCACGCCGGACGACACCGCGCGCACGGCCGCACAGATCCCGGGCGTCAAGCTGACGGTCATGGAGGGGCTGGGCCACTTTCCGATGAGCGAGAATCCCGACCGGTTCCGGCGGTATATTCTACCGGTCCTGGACGAGATCCGGGCGCTGAAGTAACTCGAGGAGGCTTCCATGCGGCTCAAGGACAAAGTCGTCATCATCACCGGCGGCGCCCAGGGGATCGGCCGGGCCTATTGCCTGGGCGCGGCGACGGAGGGAGCACGCGTCGTGGTGGCCGACATCGCCGACCCCACGTCCACCGTCAAGGACATCGAGGCCCTAGGCGCCCAGGCGCTGGGCGTCGTCTGCGACGTCTCCCGCGAGGGGGACACGCAGCGCCTGGCCACCGAGACCCTGGCCCGGTTCGGCCGCATCGACGTCCTGGTGAACAACGCCGCCGTCTACGGCACGCTCAAGCGCCGACCGTTCATGGAGATCCCGGTGGAGGAGTGGGACCGGGTGATGGCGGTCAACCTCCGCGGGTTGTTCCTCGCCTCGCGGGCCGTGTTCCCGACCATGAAGGCTCAGGGCAAGGGCAAGATCATCAACATCGCGTCGTCCACGTTCTTCAAGGGCGTGCCGCACTACATCCACTACACGACCTCCAAGGGCGGCGTGGTGGGGTTCACGCGGTCCCTGGCCCGGGAGCTCGGCGAGTTCGGCATCCGGGTCAACGCCATCTCGCCCGGGTTCACCCTGAGCGGCGAGAACGAGAAGAACATCTCCGAGGAGCGCAAGCAGGAGAACATCCGCATGCGGATGCTCAAGCGCGCCGAGGTCCCCGAGGACATCGTGGGCACGCTGATCTTCCTGGCCTCGGATGACAGCGACTTCATCACCGGGCAGACCATCCTCGTGGACGGCGGCGGCGGCGTGCACTGAGCCCTAGCGGGCCTCCCGGAGCGCGCGCCAGACCCGCTCTGGCGTCACCGGCATGTCGAGGTGGCGGACGCCGAACGGGGCCAGCGCGTCGTTGACTGCGTTGAGCAGGGCCGGCAGCGCGCCCACCGTGCCGGCCTCCCCCACACCCTTGGCTCCCAGCGGGTTGATCTTCGTGGGGACCTCGTACGAGTCCACGTCGAAGGCGGGGACGTCGTCGGCCCGCGGCATGGCGTAGTCCATGAACGAGCCGGCCAGGAGTTGCGCCGTCTCCCGGTCGTAGGCGAGGACCTCGAACAGGCCTTGACCCAGGCCCTGGACCACGCCACCGTGGATCTGGCCCTTGACCAGCATGGGGTTGATCATGGTGCCGACGTCGTCGACCACGGTGTGGCGCACGATGCTCACGACGCCCGTTTCGGGGTCGATCTCGACCTCGCACACCTGGCAGCCGTTGGGGAAGGTCACGGCGGGCGCCGCGAAGGCCGCCGTCTCGCTGAACCCGGTCTCCATTCCGGCCGGCATCTGGCGCGGTTGATAGGCGGTCCTGGCTACGGCGGCGAGGGCCACGCCCTTGTCGGTGCCGGCCACGAGGAAGCGGCCGTCGCGGAACACGACGTCCTCGGTGGCGGCCTCCAGCAGGTGGGCGGCGATCCGACGGCCCCGCTCGATGATCTTCTCGGTCGCCCGCACCACCGCGGAGCCGCCCACCGTGAGGGCGCCCGAGCCGCCGTTGCCGCGTCCAGCGCCGAGCAGATCGCTGTCGCCCCAGAGGACCTGGATGCGCTCGGGCGGCACGCCCAGCCGGTCGGCCACGATCTGGGCGAAGGCGGTCTCGTTGCCCTGGCCCATCGACGTCGAGCCGGTGTAGAGCGTGACCGACCCGTCGGCATTGACGCACACCCGGGCCGTGTCGGGGTTGGGGCCGCTGTAGGGACCGCCGGCGACCTCGATGGGGTTGGCGATGCCGAGCCCGCGCAGCTTGCCGCGCTGCCGCGCCTCGGCGCGGCGCGTCTCGAAGCCGGCCTGATCGGCGAGCGACAGGGCCATGCCCATGCCGCGCGCGAAATCCCCGCAGTCGTAGGTGAACACCAGGCCGGTCCTGAAGGGCATGGCGGTGGAGGGGATCAGGTTGCGGCGGCGTAGCTCGAGCGGGTCGATCTTCAGCTCGCCGGCCGCCACGTCGATCACGCGCTCGATCGCGTAGGTGGCCTCGGGCCGGCCGGCACCACGATAGGGGCCCGTGGGCGTCGTGTTCGTGAAGACGCCGGTGGTCTGCACGTGGATGGCCGGCGTGGTGTACACGCCGGCCAGCCCCCCCACGTTGTTCGTGCCCGGCCCCGCGCTGCGCTGGGTGAGGTAGGCGCCGACGTTGAGGGCGATGCCCACGCGCAGGCCCAGGAACTTGCCGTTGGCGTCCAGGGCCAGCTCCGCCGTCGACACGTTGTCGCGCCCGGCCTCGTCGCTGACGAACCCCTCGCGGCGATGCGACGCCCACTTCACCGGCCGACCCAGCCGGCGCGCCGCCCACAGCACCAGCACCATCTCGGGATAGACGCCGTTGCGCATCCCGAAGCTGCCGCCCACCTCGGCCGTCACGACGCGCATCTGGCTGTGCGGGACCTTCAGGATGTCGGCGAGCAGCCCCCGCACGATGTGCGGGCCCTGGATGCCCGTGTACAGGGTGTAGCGCCCGGCGCGCCGGTCCCACTCGCCGGTGGCGGCGCGCGGCTCCAGCGGGGCTGCGGCCACACGGGTGACGACGAAGTCGAGCCGCGTCACGTGGGCCGCACCCTCGAAGACGCGGGCCACGGCCTCGCGCGAGCCGGCTTCCCACACGAAGGCGACGTTGTCCGACGCCTCGTCCCAGACCGCGGGCGCCCCCGGCCGCAGCGCGTCCGCCGCGTCGGCGACGGCCGGGCGCGCCGCGTAGTCGACGGCGACCAGCTCGGCGGCGTCGATCGCCTGCTCGCGGGTCTCGGCCACGACCAGCGCGACCGGGTCACCCACGTGCCGGGCCCGCCGGTGGGCCAGCGCCGCGCGGGGCGTGGGGAAGGCCGGGGAGCCGTCGCGCCGCTTGCGCAGGCGGTCGGTCGGCAGCGTGCCGACGCCGTCGGCCACGAGGTCGGCGCCGATGAAGACGGCCACGACGCCGGGGGCCGCCCGGGCCGCCGCCGTGTCGATGCCCCGGATGTCGGCGTGGGCGTGCGGGGAGCGCACGACGACGGCGTGGGCCTGGCGGGGCAGGCTCCAGTCTTCGGAATATCGTCCCAGCCCCTGCACCAGGCGGGGGTCTTCCAGGCGCATCACCGACTGCCCGATGGCGAACTTCTCGGCCTTGACCGGCTCACTCACTGCGCGATTCCTCCCCGATGATGGTCCTTGCCCTGCGGGGTGGTCTGATGTATCCCCTCGGCTGCGAGAGGATACTACGAGGGAGGAGCGCCATGAGCCGGCAATCCGCCATCGATCCCGAGCGCGTCGTCATCACCGAGCCGGTGCCGGGCTCGACCATCCCCGTGCAGCTCATGTACGTGCCCACGCTGGATGGCCTCTATACGCCCATCGGCCTGCGGCGCCCGCCCGGCGACGGCCGTGCGCCGATCGTGCTGCTGGCCTCCGGCAACGGCGGCGGCGGAATGCCGTGGGTGCGGGAGGCCGTGCGCAACCGTGGCTACATCATGGACCGGCTGCTGGACGCGGGGTACGCGGTCGCCTGGCTGCGCTACCGCGCCGAGGTCGAGCTCGGCTACAACAAGGGCGGCCGTCTGGTGGAGGACATCCGCCAGGGACGCCAGCTGCTCAACCGCTCGCCGCTGGAATACGAGGACGAGATCGACGTCATCACGTTCGTCAAGACGCTGCCCTTCGTGGACCCGGACCGCGTGGGGCTGGCCGGCGTGAGCCACGGTGGCGAGATGATCTTCAAGATCGCCAGCGAGTACCCTGGCGTCGCCGCCGGCGTGGCCTGCGAGCCGGCCAACCACGAGTTCCTCGACCTCACCCCCGACGCCACCGCGCACGTCAAGCCCCAGACCCAGATGCGTGATATCGAGGAGATGCAGATGCGCGAGGTGCAGAAGGTGCGAGCGCGCATCAACGAGCGGGTAGCCCGCGAGCGCATCCGCGGCATCCGCACCCCCATCCTGGTTCTGGGTCGCGACACGGATCACCTGCAGGGGATCTTCCGCGTGAGCTACGACCTCCTGCGGGAGGAGGGCAAGACCGCCGAGTGGGCCTCCTACGACCACCCCCTGCACGGCTACCTCTTCCCGTTCCGCGGCGCCGACGGCGCCTACGCTGTCGATCGCGCGCAGGAGGCGGCGATCGATCTCGCCATCGACTTTTTCAGACGCCAGATGAAGTGACGGACGGCAGCGGCGCCCCTCAGGTGCCGATGCCGAACAGCGTCGTCATCCGCGTGGCGTCGAGCATCGCCGCCATCTCCTCGTCCGCGGGGCGTCGGGAGAAGCGACTGGCCGCGTCGAGGAAGGCCGGCAGCACGGTGAGGTCGCCCGCCGTGTTGAGGAAGACCCCCGGCACGCCGAGGGCCCAGTGCACCGCCCGATCGACGTCTGCGGGCTCCGTGAGGGGCTGGTACCAGGTGGTATGTGTCCGGTCGGCGGTGGCCCAGGGCCCGCGGGCGACGGCCTTGATCACCTGGACGGCGACGTTGCGCTCCCGGCACAACGCCAGCAGCTCCTCGAACTCCTTTCGGTAGCGCTCGTTCTGGGCCATCAGGAAGTTGTAGGGCAGCAGCACGGAGTCGAAGTCGAAGCGGGCGAGGCTCCGCTTGTGCATGGCCGCGATGTTCCAGCCGTGCCCCGTCACGCCGATGAACCGGACCAGTCCCTGCTGGCGGGCCTCGGTCAGCGCCTCCAGGGCGCCGCCCGCTCCCATGGCCTGGTCCCAGTCGTCGGGATGGCCCAGCGAGTGGAGCTGGATCAGGTCGACCCGGTCGACGCGTAGCCGCTCGAGCGAGCGGTGGAGATCGTCGCGAGCCCCCCGGGCCGTCCGGCTTCCCGTCTTGGTCGCCAGGAAGAAGTCCTTGCGGTGGCGGGCCATCCACGGCCCGATGCGCAGCTCGGAGTCTCCGTAGCGGGCCGCGGTGTCGATGTGGTTGACGCCGTAGCGGAGCAGGAGGTCCAGGGCGCGGTCGGCGTCGGCCTGGCTGGCCCTGGCCAGCGCCGCCCCGCCGAACAGCGCGGCGGTGCTCGAATGTCCGGTGCGTCCGAACGGTCGGCGCTCGATCATGGCATCAACACCTCGTTGGCGCGTGAGGAGGATCCGCCCGGTGTCGGTCCCCCCGAGATGACGAAGATGCGCCGGCCTACCACCGCCGCGCCCAGTCCGTGCCGCGCCGTCGGCATCGGCGCCCACGCGGTCCAGGCGTCGGTGGAGGGCTCGTAGGCCTCGACCTGATCGAACGTGCCGGCAGGCGCTTCTCCGCCGAAGACGAACACCTTGTCGGCCAGCGTCACGGCCGCGATCCCGCTGCGCGGGGTCGGCAGCGGGGCTCGTGCGCGCCAGCGATTCGTGCGGGGGTCGTACTCCTCGTTCACGGCCAGGTTCCGCGCGTAGCTGCCGTCGACGCGGCCGCCCACGACGTAGAGGCGACCGTCGACCACTGCGGCGGCGTGGTGATCCCTGGGCGTGGGCAGTGGGGCGAGCCCCGTCCAGCGATCGGCGGCCGGGTCGTAGACCTCGTGGGCGGCGGTGTTGCGACGCCCCGGCCCGGCACCGCCCACGGCGTGGATGCGGCCATCGAGGACCGCGACGGCGAGGGCCCCGCGCGCGGTCGGCAGGGGCGGGCCCGTTCGCCACTGGTCGGCACCGGGGTCGTAGATCAGGGTGCTGGCCACCGGCTGCCAGCTCTCGGTGTAGCCGCCGACGACGTACAGCCGGTCGCCGAGGACCACGGCCCCGGCGTGGTTGAGATTCGCGGGCGGCGCCGCCCGCTGTCGCCACCGGTCGGCCGCGGTGTCGTACTCCAGCAGCGCGCCGCTGCCGCCGAAGCCGCCCACCACGAAGATGCGACCGTTCAGCGCGGCGACGGCCACCTCGGTGCGCGCCTCCGGCATGGAGGCGGCCTGCACCCAGCGTCCTGGCGGTCCGCCGGCAGCGGCCCCGGCCACGGCTACGATGCCGACTGACGCGGCGGCGAGCCCTCCGAGCCTCATCGGTCCTCCCTTTCCAGCCGGATCGTACCGCCACATGGCCTGGCCGGCTATTGACAACATGCCGCAGCGGCCCCAGGATGGCCGGAACCTACGGGGTTCTGAGGAGACGACTATGAGGAACGTGCCCGCTCGAGTGGCTCGCCTGGCCTCCCTGTCGCTGGTTGTCGTCCTGTTCGTCGCCCTGCTCGGTCCCGGTGTGGCCGGAGCGCAGCAGCTCGTCGTGGCAGGGGCGCCACCGATCCACGAGGTGACCATGCCCCACCTGGGCGCGCAGTCCTCGAAGCTGCTCACCCGGCCGGTCTACGAGCACCTGGTGGAGGTGGACCCCGTCACCTGGGACTACAAGCGTCCGATGCTGGCCGAGCGCTGGCAGGTCTCTCCGGACGCCAAGACGTGGACCTTCTTCCTGCGCCGCGACGTCCCCTTCCACGGGGGTCACGGCGACTTCACGGCCGAGGACGTGAAGTTCTCGCTCGAGCTGCTCGCCGGCAAGGATTCGCTGGCCAGCACCACCGCCTTCTGGCGGAAGACGCTCGACCGGGTGGAGGTGGTCGATCCCCACACCGTCCGGCTGCACCTCAAAGCCTCCAACCCCGACCTGCTGTTCGAGCTGTCCAACGGCCGCGAGTCGCAGATGCTCTCCAAGAAGTACGTGACCTCGGTCGGGGTGGACAAGGCCAGCTCGAAGCCGGTGGGCACCGGCCCCTACGAGATGGTGGAGTGGCTCAAGGGCGAGCACATGAAGTTCCGGGCCGTCAACAAGCACTGGCGAGTGGTCCCGCAGTTCAAGGAGCTCGTCTACAAGTTCGTGCCCGAGGACGCCACCCGGGTGGCCGCCCTCCGTACCGGCGACGCGGACATCATCGAGCTGCCGCGGAGTCTCAAGAAGGAGGTCCAGGGGGCCGGCTTCGAGGCGCGGCGCTCGCTCTGGCCCGGTATCGTCGTGTTCGGCCTGATGGGCGGGCAGTACTCGAAGGAACGGCCGACCTTCAATCCCAAGGTTCCCTGGCTGGACAAGCGCGTGCGCGAGGCGATGAACCTGGCCATCAATCGCCAGGCGATCGTCGAGCACCTGTTCCTGGGCGAGGCCAAGGTGAACATCGTGCCCATCGTCCCGCCGTGGGTGAAGGAGTTCAGCAATCCGGCCTGGAAGCCGTACCCGTACGACCCGGAGCGGGCCAAGAAACTGCTGGCCGAGGCCGGCTACCCCAACGGCTTCACCGCCGAGTGGCGGGCCTATCTCCTGAGCGGCGTCCCCGAGCTCGTGTCGGCCTCCGAAGCCATTCAGATCGACCTGGCCAAGGTCGGGATCAAGCTCGAGCTCAAGCTGGTCGAGTACGCCGCCGGCGTCCGCCCCGACGCCCGGGCCCGGAAGCTGACCGGCATCGGGCTCCTGCACCGCACGGGCATCCCGCCCATCCCCGGCAGCCAGATGGCGATCTTCTTCTCCAAGGCCGGGATCCTGGGCGGCGTCGAGCTGCCGGAGATCGAGGACCTGTTCTCGCGGCTCGACAGGAGCGCCGATCCCGCGGAGCGCGCGAAGATGGTCCGGGCCATCGGCGACATCATCTACTCGGGCTACCACGCGGTCCCCCTCGTGGACCTCTATCCGCTCTTCGGGGTCAACCAGAAGAAGGTCGGGGACTGGAAGACGACGGGGTACTACGGCTTCACGCACCTTGAATACGCCCAGAAGAAGTAGCGACCGGCGGGCCGGCTGAACGCGGACCGGCACGATGCAGCGCTATCTGCTCCAGCGGCTGCTCCAGGGCGTGCTCACGATGTTCGTGATCTCCCTGATCGTGTTCCTGCTCGCTCGGCTGTCGGGAGATCCGCTGCACATCATGCTGCCCGAGGAGGCCACGGCCGAAGACTACGCGAGCGCCGCCAAGAAATGGGGGCTGGACCGGCCCTTGCCGACCCAGTACCTGGCCTTCGTCGGCAACGCGCTGCGCGGGGACCTGGGCCGGTCGATCCGGCTGAGGCAGCCGACCCTGGAACTGGTCCTCGAGCGTGTCCCGGCCACGCTGCAGCTGGCGGGGGCGGCGATCGCGGTGAGTCTGCTCATCGCCATTCCCGTCGGGGTGCTGTCGGCGATCCGGCGCGGTGGCCCCCTGGATTACATCGGCAAGGCGGTGGCGCTGACGGGGCAGTCCATGCCCAGCTTCTGGCTGGGCATCGTCCTGATCTGGGTCTTCGCCGTCATGCTGGGGTGGCTGCCCGCGTCCGGCCGCGGGGGCACCGAGCACTACATCCTGCCGGCCATCGCGCTGGGGTGGTACCAGGTGGCGGCGGTGATGCGGCTCGTCCGCTCGGCCATGCTAGACGTGATGGACAGTGAATACGTGAAGCTGGCCCGCATCAAGGGCGTCGCCGAACGCTGGGTCGTGTGGAAGCACTGCCTGCGGAACGCGGCCATCCCCCCGCTCACGTATATCGGGTTCGTGGTGGCGGTGCTGCTCACGGGCTCGGTGGTCATCGAAACCGTGTTCTCGTGGCCGGGGATCGGCCTGCTGGCCATCGACGCCGTCCGCTACCGCGATTTTCCGCTCGTGCAGACGATCGTCCTCATCTATGCGGCCAAGTTCGTGATCATCAACCTGCTGGTCGACGTGCTCTACGTCTACGTCGATCCCAGAATCCGCTTCCAGCGATAGGGCCGATGGCGATCGCGACGGCTCGGGTCGAGGAGAGCGCACCGGGAACGGCGGAGGGCAAGGCCAGGCGCCACACGTCGGTCATCGTGTTCGTGGCGGTCCTCCTGGTCATCCTGGTCATTCCGGCGGTGCTGGCGCCGTGGCTGTCGCCCCACGACCCCCTGGAAGGGCGCCTGGCCCAGAAGCTCAAGCCCCCCGCCTGGCTGGCCGGTGGCACCTGGGAGTTCCCGCTGGGCACCGACCCGCTGGGACGGGACATCCTGAGCCGGCTCATCTGGGGCGCCCGGGTCTCGCTCTCGGTGTCGCTGGTGGCCATCGTCATCGGCGGTCTGGTGGGCACGGTGCTGGGACTGGTCGCCGGCTACTTCGGCGGCTGGACCGACACGCTGATCATGCGCGTGGTCGACGTGGCCTTCTCGCTTCCCACGATCCTGCTGGCCCTGGTTCTGGCCGTGGTGGTGGGGCCGAGTTTTCAGACCGTCATCGTCATCGTCGCGCTCCTGCTGTGGGCGCGCTACGCCCGGCAGGTCCGCGGCGAGGTCCTGTCCGTACGGGAGCGCGACTTCGTGGCCCAGGCCCGGATCGCCGGGTGCTCGCATCTGCGCATCATCTTCGGTCACATCCTGCCCAACGTCAGCAACACCCTGATCGTGCTCGCCACGTTGCAGGTCGGCTACGTGATCCTGCTCGAGGGCACGCTCTCCTTCCTGGGCGTCGGCATTCCGCCCCCGTCGCCGGCGTGGGGGCTCATGGTGGCCACCGGCCGGGGACTGATCGTCTCCGCGTGGTGGGTGTCGTTCTTTCCCGGGTTGGCCATCCTCGTGACGGTGCTCGTGCTGAACCTGCTGGGGGACTGGCTGAGGGACCGTCTCGATCCGAGACTCCGGCAGGTCTGACGCCCGCATGAGCGTGCCGCTCCTCGAGGTGCGCGATCTGCGCACCTGGTTCTTCACGCGTTGGGGCGTGGTGAAGGCCGTGGACGGCGTGAGCTTCGCCGTTCACCAGGGCGAGACCCTGGGCATCGTCGGCGAGTCGGGGTGCGGCAAGAGCATGACCGCGCTTTCCGTCCTCCGTCTGGTCCCCCGGCCGGGGGGGCGCATCATGGGCGGCCAGGTGCTCCTCGAGGGCGACGACCTGCTGGCCAAGAGCGAGCGCGAGATGCGGCGCATCCGGGGCAGCCGCGTCTCGATGATCCTGCAGGATCCGATGAGCTCGCTGAACCCGGTCTTCACCATCGGCGATCAGGTGGCCGAGGCGCTGCGCATCCACCAGCGCCTGGACGGGTCGCGGCTCTGGGCCACCGCGCGGGACATGCTCCGCCGCGTGCGGATTCCCTCGCCGGAGCTCCGGCTGCGCGCCTACCCCCACCAGCTCTCGGGCGGGATGCGCCAGCGGGTGGTCGGGGCCATCGCGCTGTCCTGCCGGCCGCGGGTCCTCCTCGCCGACGAGCCCACGACGTCGCTGGACGTGACCATCCAGGCGCAGTACCTGCGCCTGCTCAAGGAGCTGCAGCAGGAGATGCGGCTGGCCCTCGTCTTCATCACCCACGATTTCGGGATCGTGGCGAAGATGTGCGACCGGGTCGCGGTGATGTACGCCGGCCGTATCGTGGAGACGGGGGACGTGCGAGAGATCTTCAACCGGCCACGGCATCCGTACACGCAGGCCCTGCTCGCCTCGGTGCCTCCGCTCGAGTCGCGTGTCGAGCGCCTGGCCTCGATCGAGGGCCAGCCGCCGCCGCTGCACGCGCTGCCGCCGGGGTGTCCCTTCGTGCCTCGCTGCGCTCACGCCCGCACGGTGTGCCGCCAGGAGTATCCGCCCGTGGTGGCGGCCGGCCACGACGACGGACACCGCGCCGCCTGCTGGAAGGTGGCCGAGCGCTGGGATGGGTGAACCCGTCCTGGCCGTGCGGGGCCTCGTCAAGCACTTCCCGGTCAAGCGCGGGGTGATGGTGAGCCGGGTCGTCGGGCAGGTCCGGGCGGTGGACGGCGTGAGCTTCACCGTGGGCCGCGGCGAGACGTTCGCCCTGGTCGGCGAGTCGGGGTGCGGCAAGACCACGACGGCGCGGGTGATCCTGAAACTGGAATCGCCGACCGAGGGCACGATCCACGTCCTCGGCCAGGACATCACGAGGCTGCAGGGCCGCGAGCTGCGCGCCCATCGGGCCACGATCCAGGCGGTCTTCCAGGACCCGTGGAGCAGCCTCAATCCCCGCAAGCGGGTGCGCGCCATCGTCGGCGAGCCACTGATCGTCAACCGCGCGCTGCCTCGAACCCAGGTGGCCGCCCGCGTCGCCGAGCTGCTCGATCAGGTCGGGCTGTCGCCCCAGAGCGGCGACCTCTACCCTCACGAGTTCAGCGGCGGCCAGCGCCAGCGCATCGCCATCGCGCGAGCCCTGGCCCTCAACCCCGCCCTCGTCGTGCTCGACGAGCCGGTGTCGGCCCTCGACGTCTCCATCCGCGCGCAGATCATGAATCTGCTGCGCGACCTGCAGCAGCGGCTGGGGCTGGCCTACCTGCTCATCGCCCACGACCTGGCCACCGTCCGCTACATGGCCACCACCGTGGGCGTGATGTACCTGGGGCGTCTGGTCGAAGAGGCCGAGGCCGAGGAGCTGTTCACGCGCCCCAGCCATCCCTACACCCGGGCCCTGCTATCGGCGGCGCTGCCGTCCCATCCGGACGTCAAGCGGGAGGAGGTGATCCTGGCCGGCGAGGTCCCGAGCCCGCTTCAGGTTCCCCCGGGCTGCCGGTTCCACACCCGCTGCCCGTCGGTGTTACCCCAGTGCAACGAGGTCGATCCGGAGGTCCGCGAGCTCGTCCCCGGCCACCGTGTCGCCTGCCACCTGTACTGAAGCGTCAGCCGTCGGCGATGTCGATCAGGAGCGCGGCGTGGTCGCTGAGCGCGTCGCGGCGCCAGCGGCCCGTGCCACCCCAGACGTAATCCACGGTCTTCAGTCGCCCGAGCAGGGTGGCATTGACGAACGCCTGGTCGATCCGGAAGCCGTTGCGCCCGTTCGGCGAGTACCACGTGTAGGCGCGCGCCTCGCCGCGATGTTCAGCGTGGTGTCGAGCAACAGCGTCTGGGGAGCGCCGCTGGCCGGCGGGTGGAGCTGGAAGATCTCCCCCGTGCAGAAGCCGCCGTACACGTATGCGCTCGGGAGAACGCGCCTCAGGCCGGCGGCAGCTCGAGCCGCCGGCCGTCGAGCTCGACCACGGCGCCGAGCTGGCGGATGCGCTCGAGCTGATCGTAGTAGACGGTCTCCTCGACCATCCGGCCGTCGCGCACGCAGATCAGCGCGCACAGGTGCTGGGTGACCCGCCGCCCGGTGGGTGGCAGGCCCAGGAACGGTCCCAGGTGCGTCGCCGTGGCGACGTTCTCGCAGATGACCCACTCGCCCATGGCGACGAGCCGCTCGATCTCGATCGTCACGTCGGGGAAGGCCTTCCACCAGAGATCGTAGTACCGGGCCACCGCAGCCTTGCCGCGCAGGGTCACGCCCGCGGCCACGACGCGGTAGATCACGTCGTCGGCCAGCGTGGCCAGCGTGCGCTCGTGGTCGTGCGCGCTTTCCGCGGCGAAGTGCTCGCGGGCCAGCCGGACGTTGGCGTCTTCCGTGAGAGTCACGCTCGTCTCGGCCCGGCTAGGAGGCCGTGGCTGCCGCGCGACTGCGGAAGCGCCGGTAGCAGTGCACGGCGTTGTCCCAGAGCAGCTTGCGCCGGGCCGTCTCGGGGATCGAGGTCCAGCCCAGCACCGCGTCCACCGACTTGGGGAACCAGCTCTCCGAGTGCGGATAGTCGGTGGCGAACATGAGCGTGTCCTCGCCCAGCGCCTCGATGGCCTGGCGCAGCGACAGCTCCCCCTCGTGGAGCTGGATGCTCTGGTAGTACTGCGGCCCCCGGATGTACTCGCTGGGCTTGCGCTTGAGCGGGGGCAGCGCGTGCTGGCACATCTCGGCGTGCTCGTCCAGCCGGGCGGCCCAGAAGGCCAGCCAGCCGTGCCCGCATTCGAGCGACGTCAGGCGCAGCTCCGGGTAACGGTCCAGCACGCCGGCGCCGATCAGCGCCGCCATGTTGCGCTGGGCGTTCCACACGTGGCCGGCCGCGCGCTGCAGGAAGACGTTGTCCCAGGTGTCCCACATCCCCGGCGGGTAGGGGATCGTCATCGTGAACGAATGGATGACGATGGTCAGGTCGTGCTCCTGGGCGGCCGCCCAGATGGGCTCCCAGTCGGGGTCGTCCAGCGACATCTCGGGCGGGCAGATGGGAAAAACGCCGACCGGCCAGGGCTCCCGGCCGCAGCGCCGAATCTCCGCGACCGAGGCCGCGACGTCGCGGCCCGAGACCAGGATGACGCTGGTCAGCCGGTCGGGATACGGCGCGCAGTAGTCCTTGAGGAAGCGGTGATAGGCCTGGTACATGGCCAGCTCGAGCCCCACGTCGTCGAGGCCGCAGAACGCCGGCAGCCCGCCCGAGGGCAGGATCATGTTGGCGTCGACGCCCTCGATGTCCAGGTCCTTCACCCGGGCGTGAGGATCGAAGTTGACGCGGTCGCTCGGGAAGGGCGGGCCCTGCCAGCGCACGTCCCAGGGCGTGCCGCCGTCCTTCAGCCCCCGCGTCACCGCGGGGGCGGGCGGAACGCGCTCGCGCGAGCCCAGACGGCGATCGAGCTCGGGACGCTTGCCCACGCGATAGCGGGACTTGCCGCCGCGACCGGGCAGGTGCCGGACCAGAGGCTCCTTGAGCTTGGCCCGATCGGTGGCCGCGAGGTATTCCTCGATCGGCTCGGTGGGCTCGATGATGTGGGTGTCCGCGTCGAAGATCCGATAGCCCGCGCGTGCCATAGGCGGTTCTCCTCGGGGGACGGTTGACGCCTGTGACCCGAGAACTTAGCATGAACCCTCACCATGAGCGACCCGGTCGCGTCCCGCCCCGTCATCGTCCACGAGACCCCGTCCCCGATGGCCGCGTCGCCGGCGGTATGGGGCAGCGACGCCATCGCCGCTTGCCTGCGCACGCTCGACATCCCGTACCTGGCGCTGAACCCCGGGGCCAGCTACCGCGGGCTGCACGACAGCCTGGTGAACTACCTGGGGAACAGCCGACCGCAAATGCTGCTGGCCATCCACGAAGAGGCCGCCGTCACCATGGCCCACGGCTACGCCAAGGTGGCCGAGCGCATGATGGGGGCCGTCGTGCATTCCAACGTGGGGCTCATGCACGCGACGATGGCCATCTTCAACGCCTGGTGCGATCGGCAGCCCGTGCTGATCCTGGGCGCCACCGGCCCCTGGGACGCCGCCCGGCGCCGCCCGTGGATCGACTGGATCCACACCGCGGCCGACCAGGGGGCGCTGGTCCGCGACTACACCAAGTGGGACAACCAGCCGGCCTCGGTGCCGGCGGCCTGCGAAGCGCTCATGCGCGCCGCGCAGCTCGCCAACACGCCGCCTCGTGGGCCGGTCTACGTCAACCTCGACGCCGGGCTGCAGGAGACGAGGATCGACGCGCTGCCGCCGATGCCGGAAGCGTCTCGCCATCGAGCTCCGGAAAGCCCGCGGCCGGCCCCCGAGCTGGTGACCGAGGCGGCGCGGCTGCTGTCGGCGGCCCGGCGGCCCGTCATCCTGGTCGGGCGCAGCCGGCGCAGTGAGCTGGCCTGGAAGGCGCGGGTGACGCTGGCCGAGGCGCTGAACGCGTCCGTCATCACGGACCTCAAGCTGGCGGCGGCCTTTCCGACCGACCACCCGCTGCACGTCGCGCCGCCGGGATCGTTCCCGCACACCCGGGCCCAGGCGGCCCTCCGCGAGGCCGACGTGGTCCTCTCGCTCGACTGGACGGATCTGGCCGGGACTCTGAAAACCGCGTTCGGCGGCGAGCGGGTGTCGGCGAAGGTGGTCAACGTCTCCCTCGACGCCCACGCCCACCGCGGCTGGAGCATGGACCACCAGGGCCTTCCCGTCGCCGACGTCTATCTGCTGTGCGAGCCCGATGCGGCCTTGCCGGCCCTGATCGACGCCGTGTCGCCGCGCCGGGTGGAGCGCCCGTCGGGGCCATCATACGAGGAAGCCCGGCCGATCGACGACGAGGCGCTCTCGTTGCAGGCGCTGGCCGGCGTCTTCAACGAGGCGGCCCGGGGAATCTCGGTGAGCCTCACGCGGGTGCCGCTCGGCTGGCACGGATCCTATCGCCACTTCCGTCATCCCCTCGATTACATCGGCGCCGACGGGGGCGCCGGTGTGGGCTCGGGGCCGGGCATCACCGTGGGGGCGGCGCTCGCCCTCAAAGGCTCGGGACGGGTGCCGGTAGCGCTCATGGGCGACGGCGACTTCCTCATGAGCGTGACGGCGCTGTGGACGGCGACCCACTACCAGATCCCCTGTCTCATCGTCGTATGTAACAACCGAGCCTTCTACAACGACGAGCTCCACCAGGAGCGCGTGGCCCGGGAACGCGGCCGGCCCGTGGAGAACAAGTGGATCGGCCAGCGCCTGGCCGATCCCGACATCGACCTGGCCGCCATCGCCCGCGCCCAGGGCGCCGAGGGCATCGGGCCAGTTACGCGTCCGGCCGAGGCCGGCAAGGCGATCGCTCAGGGGCTGGCGATGGTCCAGCAGGGCGCCGTCTGCGTGATCGACGCGCGCGTGTTACCCGGCTACGGCACCGACATGAGCGGCACTCCGAGCCCGCGCCGGCGCTGAGGCAGCTCCCACGTCCCGTCGTCTGTCCGTGGCGCTCGTGGCGCTCGCCGCGGGCCTTGCGCACGCCGCCGCCGTCGTACCGCCTGCCGAGTGGCTCATCGACCAGGTCCGTGTCCTCTCGGCGCCGGACATGGATGGCCGCGCGGCGGGGACGGCCGGCGCCGACCGGGCCGCCCGCCACATCGCCCGGGTCTTCCAGGAGGCCGGGCTGCGCCCGGGCGGAGAGGCCGGCAGCTTCCTGCAGCCGTTCGAGGTGCCGACGGGCACCCGACTGGGCGCCAGCAACGCGCTGACGCTGCTCGATCCCCAGCCCCGGACCCTGGCGGTGCGGCGCGACTTCGTGCCGCTGGCCGTTTCCACCGACGGCGACGTGACGGGAGAGGTGGTGTTCGTCGGCTACGGGATCACCGCACCCGATCTGCAGTACGACGACTACGCCGGTGTCGATGTACGCGGCAAGATCGTCATGGCCATGACGAAGGAGCCGCGCGCCCGCGATCCCGCCAGCCCGTTTCGCCGGCCGGACGCCTATCACTACTCCGAAGGCCGGCACAAGATCATCAACGCACGCGAGCACGGCGCCCGGGCCATCCTCCTGGTGAATCACCCCGCCGGCGATCGGGACACGTTGCCGGCGCTTCGCGGCGTCAGCCAGCCGTGGGGTATCCTGGCCGCCGCGATCACCCGTCCGGTCGCCGAGGCCATGCTGGCGCGGGCCGGTCCCGGTCTGGCCGAGCGTGCCACGGCCATCGATCAGGCGCTGGGGGCACGATCGGCCGCGCTCGCCGGGACCACGCTGAGACTGCAGATCGACCTCGAGCGCGATCACGCCGCCACGGCCAACGTGATCGGCGTCCTGCCGGGGACGGATCCGGCGCTTCGCCGGGAGTCGATCGTGCTGGGGGCCCATTACGATCATCTCGGCCGCGGTGGCGAGGGGTCCCTGGCGCCCGATCAGGTCGGCGCGGTGCATCCGGGCGCCGACGACAACGCTTCGGGCGCCGCCGTGGTCATGGGTCTGGCCCGCGCCTTCGCCGCGACCGGTGGCGTGCCGCGGACGCTGGTCTTCATCGCCTTCTCGGGCGAGGAGATGGGCCTTCTCGGCTCCAGTCATTACGCGAACCATCGGGCCGGAGCCCACGGCCGGATCGTCTTGATGGTGAACCTCGACATGGTGGGCTGGCTACGCGAAGGCAAGCTCTACGTGGGTGGCGTCGACAGCGGGACCGGCCTGCGCCGCATCGTGACCGATGCCGCGCAGGGGCTGGGCGTGACGCTCGAGCTACGCGGCGATCCCTTCGCGCCCTCGGACCACGTGGCCTTCTACGGGGCGGGCACGCCGGTGCTCTTTTTCTTCACCGGCGCCCACGGCGACTACCATCGCCCGACCGACACCTGGGACAAGCTGAACCCGAAGGGAATGGCGACAGTCGGCGAGCTGGTCGCGCGCGTCATCGCGACGATCGCCGCGCAGCCCAACGGGCCGGCGTACGTGAAGGTGGCCGCGCCGGGGACGGGCAGCCGCGGTGGCGGGTACGGACCGTTCTTCGGCGTGGTCCCGGACTTCGGTGCGGCCGAGCGCCCCGGCGTGAAAATCACCAGCGTGCGCCCCGGCAGCCCGGCCGAGAAGGCCGGCGTGCGGGCGGGCGACATCATCGTGCGGTTCGCCGGCGTCGAGGTGCGGACCCTGGACGACCTGACGTTCGCCCTGCGCAGCCGGCGGGCGGGCGATCAAGTCGACGTGGTCGTCGTCCGTGACGGACGCGAGGCGCAGATGTCCGCGGTGCTGGAGGAGCGCCGCTAGTCAGCTTTCCCCGAGGTCGGGGGACTCCACGAGAGCGCGTGGATGCAGCACATCGATCCCCAGCGGACATCAAGACGCTCGCCGAGCCAGCCGGGGCAGGAGCTCCGTGGGTGAATGCTGAGGCCTCGTGCGCTGCGCCGGCCCGCAGAGTATGCGCAGGATCCGAGGGTACGGGAGCCGACGGGTCGCCTGAACTGCAACGTGCCATCGGGCTGTCGGTCAACTTGAAAGCCCTCCTCGTGCACTGCCCGGTGATGCCGCCGACAGAGCAAGGTGAGGTTCGAGAGCGTGGTCGGGCCACCGTGCGCCCAGTGACGGATGTGGTGGCCCTGGCCGAAACGCACGCTGCAGCCGGGAAAGCGGCAGCCGCGGTCGCGGTGCTGCGGGCGGGATCGTCCGCGTTCGGGCGCCGACTTCCAGCAGGCGGCCGTCCTGGTCGTGGCGCATCACCACCCTGGTGGCACCGCACGCCAGGCGCTGGGACGTTTCCGCGGAAACGCGTGTCCCCTCCTCGAGGACGGACTGGCCGGGCGCGTTCTGATCCGCCAGGACCTCAGCGTCGACGTGGATCACCACCTGGTAGCGCTCTCCCGGGGCCCCGGGATCGAGCCCGTGGTGCAAAGCCGTCTCGGCCCGCAGCGCCAGGGCGTCGGCCTGCTGCTGGGCCAGCGTGGACGTGTCCGGGTAAAAGGAGGATGCTCCCGCCGGAACGTCGGCCGAGCTGGGGTCCGTCTCGGCGGGATACTGCTGCTCCATGGCGCGCGCTTTCCGATACAGCGTCTCCCGGGCCGCCGTCAGCGCCTGCGCCGACCTCGGGCTCCAGCCGCGTCGAATTCCCGGATCAGATCCAGGAGGCGTGCCGTCGCGGCGTCCAGGTGGGCCGCCAGCTCGGCGATCTCGTCGCCCAGCCGGTCGAGCTCCGCGATGCGATCGTGGGTGGGAAGCACAGCTGGCGAATGCGTGTGCATGGCGAGTCCTCCATCTGCTGGAGGAACTCTACACCGTGGTTTTCGGCTCGAGCCGGAGCGCGCAGGATGAACGATCGTGCGACGGGGAATGATTTTTGATGCTTCCACGCCCGAACGTGAGGCGTTGCGTCTTTGCCGGCCGCTAGGCCAGCATTTGTTCAGCGCTAGCGACGGCGCTCATCGCTCCTGGGCTAAGCGTGTCGAGCCCAAAAATCAATACGCGAATCACCGCGCGGGATGCGGCACGATGGCGGGCGCCTCCTCGGCCAGCGCGTGCCCGTAGCCCTGGCAGGTCAACCGCGGGTTGGTCGGGCTGAACAGGCCAGCCGGATTCTCCTTCCAGAGCCAGACGTGCAGGTCGTAGTGCTGCAAGGCTCTTGGCATGAGCGGCTCGTGGCCCTCCATCGGCCCGTCGAAGGGTTGGCCGAAGATCATCGGCCGTTCCTTGACGCCGGTGGCGAGCGGAACGAACCACTCGGCCCCGACGAGCCGGAGCGTCGTGCCGTCCGGTTCGTAGAGCAGGATCGGCGGACGCAGCGGGTCAGGTACGGGGGCGACGAGCGCGGGGTTCAGAAAATGGATGCCCATCCCGCCCACTGGATACGGGACCTGGCCCGCTCCTCCGGCTCGGGGGTAGTGAACACAGCCGACCGTGGAGAAATACCCGTCGCGGACGGCGACGTAGGGATCGCGGTATTTGTCGAGCGCCCTGCGGACCCTCTCCAGCTCCGCAGAAACGGCGGGGCGCTCCTCCCCGCGGACCGTCGACTGGGACACCGTGCCGCATCCGGCCCCTATCAGAAGAACGAGACCGAGCACCGAGCAGCCGGACAGCATCCTCATCCCTCTTTCTCCTTCTCTCACGGCCGCATGCCGTGTGACCACGGCCCCGGTTCGCGCAGGGGCGCGGCCAGGGTCGCGAACTCGCAGAGGAGCGGCCGCGTGTCCCGCGGGTCGATGATCTCCTCGATCCAGAACGTCTCCGCCGAGCGGAAGGGCGAGCGCAGCTTGGTCAGGCGCTCCTCGATCTCGGCGAGCTTCTGCTTGGGATCGGGCGCGGCGTCCAGCTCCGCGCGGTAGGCGGCCTCGATGCCGCCCTCCAGCGGCAGCGAGCCCCAGCGGCCCGACGGCCACGCGTAGCGCATGCAGTAGCGGCCGCCGTTGCGGTGGGCGGCCCCGGCCACACCGAACACGTTGCGGATGATCACGGCGCACCAGGGGACGGTGGTCTGCCAGATCGCCGACATCGCACGCACGCCTTGCTTGATGGTGCCGGTCCGTTCGGCCTGGGAGCCGATGAGGAACCCCGGGCAGTCCACGAGGTGGACGACGGGCAGGTGGAACGTCTGGGCCAGATCCACGAAGCGTTCGACCTTCTGGCAGGTGTCGGCGGTCCAGGCGCCGCCGTAGAACATCGGGTCGCTGGCCATCAGCGCGACCGGCCAGCCGTCGAGCCGGGCCAGCCCCGTGATCATGGAGCGTCCGTAGAGGGGCGCGATCTCGAAGAACGATCCCTGGTCGACGAGGGCCTCGACGATCGGCCGCATCCGGTAGACCTTGCGCGGATCGCGCGGAACGGCGTCGGCAAGCCCGGGCTCGCGCCGCTGGCGGTCGTCGGTCTCGGGTCCGCGCGGCGGCAGCGCGTAGATCGAGGAGGGCAGATAGGAGAGGAAGCGCCGCGTGCGGGCGAAGGCCTCGTCCTCGCTGTCGACGGCGTCGTCCACGGCGCCGGCCTTGAGCTGCAGCTCCCAGCCACCCAGCTCCTGTTGGGAGAGCTTCTCGCCGGTCCGCTCCACCACCGGCGGGCCGGCCACGAACAGGGCCGATCGTTCTTTGACCATCACCGAGTAGTGGGCGGCGGCGAGGTGGGCCGCGCCCAACCCCGCGACCGAGCCCAGGCCGAGCGCGACCCGGGGAATCACCGCCATGTTCGCGACGACCTGCTCCCAGCCGGCCACCGCCGGCACGTTGGCGCGTCCGGTGGTCTCGATCGTCTTCACCGAGCCGCCCCCGCCCGAGCCCTCCACGAGTCTCACCAGGGGCAGCCGCAGGTCGTGGGCCATCCGCTCGCACTGGTGGTGCTTCTCCTTGATCGTCGCGTCGGCGGAGCCACCGCGCACGGTGAAGTCGTCGCCACCGACCACGACCGGCCGGGTGTCGATGCGGCCCCGGCCGAAGACGAAGTTCGAGGGCGTGAGATCCACCAGGTCGTTGCGCTCGTCGTAGGTCGCGCGCCCGGCGATCTTGCCGATCTCGTGGAAGCTGCCCGGATCCACGAGCCGGGCGATCCGCTCCCGGATGGTGAGCCGCCCCGCCGCATGCTGGCGCGCCACCCGCTCGGGGCCGCCGAGCCGCTCGGCCAGCGCCTCGCGCCGCTTGAGCTCCTCGAGCTCGGGATCCCAGGTCATCGCGCCGGGTCGCGGGCCAGCCAGCCGAGGGCCTCGTCGAGCGTCCGCGCCCGGCTGAAGTCGAAGGGCGCGGGCTTCACGCTGGCGCCAGGGTCACCCGCTCACTCGAAGCCGTAGTCGCTCCACTGAGCGTCCACGCGGTCGAGATCCGCCCTGGGCGGAATCGAGCGCGCCGGGAACTTGTGCTTGCGCGTCGCGTCGATGCCGACCTTCGAGGACAGGAGGTCCTGGTGCTCGAAGAGGACGTCGGCCTCGGCGACGGACGGATCGAGGCCGGTGGCCGCGGTGTCGCGGACGACGTAGACGTCGCGCGCCGGCTGCACATGCCAGGACATGGCCCACAGGAGCTGGAAATAGTCGCGGACGTCGATGTCCTCGTCGACGACCACGACGATCTTGGACAGCGACGGCTCGTAGCTCCAGGCCGCCCACATGGCGCGCTGGGGCAACGCCGGGTGGTCCCGACGCAGCGAGATGCCCAGGAAGGCCGCGCCCCCGCCCGCCTCCAGGAGGTGCACGTCACGCACGGGCAGCTTGAGGTCGCGGGTCATGAACTTGAACAGGGCCACGTCGCGGCCCGTGCCCCGGATGCAGCTCGACTCGCTGGGCGGCATCTGGCTGAAGAAGGCCTGATAGATCGGATCGGCCCGGTGCGTGATGCCGGTGACCTCCATCACGTAGCTGGGGCCACCGGCGCCCATGTAGCCCGTGTACTCGCCGAACGGCCCTTCGGGCTCGCGCACGCCGGGCGGGATGCTGCCCTCGATGACGATCTCGGCGTGCGCCGGCACCTCCAGATCGTTGGTCTCGCAGCGGACCACCTCCAGCGGCGCGCCTCGCAGGGCCCCGGCAACGCCGAACTCGTCGCCCCGGATCCGGGCCACGGAGGTGAGCGGCACCGGTGGGTCGCAGCCGATCACGACGGCGCAGGGCGTGGCCAGCCCCTTGTCCTCGTTCTTCTTGATGTGCGCGTACATGTCGCGCCAGGTGTTGGTGAGGTAGAGCCCGAACTTGCGGGGACCTTTGAGCATCATCCGATAGGTGCCCATGTTGCGCTCGCCCGTCTCCGGGTCCCGCGAGACCACGCAGGGCGCGGTGACGTAGGGCGCCGGGTCCTGGCCGCGGGTCCAGATGCAGAGGGGCAATCGGGTGGCGTCGGCCCGATCGCCGAGGAGGATCGTCTCCTTGACCGGCCCCGTCGTCACGCCGACGGGCGGGATCGGATGGCTCTGGGCCTGGGCCCACTTGTCGGCGATCTTGTCGACCGTCGTCTCCAGGGCCAGCGCGTAGATCTCCGGCGAGGCGCCCAGGACCCCGGCCACCAGCGGCATCGCGTGCCCCTTGATGCGCTCGAACATGACGGCCGGCCGGCGATCGCGGGGGATCCGCTGGAAGACCCGGCGCAGCACGGCGGCGACCTCCCAGTCGGGCTCGACTTCCTTCTTGACGTGATGCAGCTTGCCTCGCGTCTCCAGGGCGTGCAGGTACTCGCGCAGGTCGCGGTAGGCCATCAGCAGGCTCCTTTGCGCAAGAGGGTGCGCGGCTGGCTTCCACAAATCAAGCCGAAAATACGGGCCGCCGGGCCAGGGCGAAGAAGACGGATCCCAGGGCCGCCATCGCCGCCAGCGCGCTGAAGCCGGGGACATAGCTGCCGGTGAGATCGGCGAGCACGCCGGCCACGAGCGGCCCGGCCATCATGCCGATCATCACGATCATCGAAGACACGCCCGTGATCGTCCCGAACGAGAGGCTGCCGAAGTAGTCGGCGCGGAGCGCCGACATCAGCGGGCCCCGGAGCCCCCAGGCGATCCCGTGCAGCACGGCGAACACCAGCACCATCCAGAACGCCGTGGCCAGGGCGAGGACCACCAACCCGACGGCGTGCCCGAGCATGCAGCCGGCTGCGATCCGACGTTTGCTGAAGCGGTCGCCGAGCCAGCCGCCACCGATCTGGCTGATCGCCTGCGTGACCGTCATGAGCGCCACCACCGCGCTGGCCTGCTGGAGCGAGTAGCCCAGCCGCTCGGTGACGTGGACGACCATGTGGACGAGCACCGCCGAGACGACCAGCAGCGCCGCGCCGTGGCCGATGGCCAGGAACCAGAACGCCCGGGTCGCCATGGCCTGGCGCGCGGTGAAGTTGCGCTCGGCCCGGAGAGGCGGCGCCGGCGCGGCGGAGTCGGCCCCCGGCGCGCGCAGCGGGTCGCCGTCGGGCAGCCAGCCGTAGGGCTCCGGTCGGTGGTGCACGAGCTGGGCTAGCGGCAGGCCGACGACCAGCACCAGGACGCCGGAGGCGAAGGCGGTCCACCGCCAGCCGATGTTTTCCAGGGCCAGGACCACGAGCGGAGTGAGCAGGCCGCCGATCGCCATCCCGCTGGCGCTGAGGCTCAGGGCCAGCGCGCGGTGCCGCCGGAACCACGCGACGATGGCGACGCCGATCGGCAAGAAGCCGCCCAGGCTGGAGCCGAGGGCGATCATGAAGAACGTGACGAAGAACGCGACCGGGCCGTTGATCTGGCTGAAGAGCATGAAGCCGAGGGCAAAGATGACCACGCCGACGCGGATGAGGACGCGCGGGCCGAAGCGGTCGGTGAGCCAGCCCTGGATCGGACCCAGGATGCCGCTCTCGGCCCGGGCCATCGAGAAGCCGGCCGACAGCATCGTCTTGCTCCAGCCGAACTCTTCGCGCAGGAGGACCACGTAGGCGCCATAGGCGTGAAACATCAGGGCCCCGATCAGGAACTCGAGGACGAAGCCGGCGGCGACGATCCACCACCCGTAGAACACCCTGCCCCTGGGCACCGGGTCAGCGCTTGTGGATGACGGCCCGGGCGAACAGCTCGAGCGAGCGACAGACCTGGGCGTGCGAGAGATCGCCGAAGCTGCACACGAGCAGCAGCGTATCGACCCCGATGGCCTCCAGCTCTTTGACCTTCGCCGCCACCTGCGCGGGCGAGCCGATGATCATGCCGCCGATGGCGTCGAGCTCGTCGTAGGTCTGGCCGCCCCAGACCCGGCCCGTCAACTCCTTGAAGCGCGCGTCCGAGTACGTGGTGGGCAGCGGCGGCGAGGCCAGGGACGACAGGTACCAGAATCCCTGCAGGGCCAGCGCGCCGTCGGCGCGCGCCGCTTCCGGCGTGTCGGCGACATACGTCTCCCGGCACAGCAGCAGGCGCGGGCGATAGGGCCCGCTCCCGGAAGGCTCCGTTCGGGCCGCCACCGCCTCCCGATATTCCCGGACACAGCGCGCCACCACCGCGCTCGGCGTGAAGTGCATCGCCACCGGCCAGCCCCGCGCGCCCACGCGGGCCACCGTGGCGGGCCGACTCGCCACCATGTGCAGGGGGGGGTGGGGGCGCTGGAGCACCCGGGGCCGCAGGCTGAGCTCCGGGAAGCGCCAGTACCGGCCGTCGTAGGAGGCGGTGTCCTGGGTCCACACCTTCACCAGAACCTCGATGGCCTCCTCGGTCATCGCCGTGGCCTCGTCGAAGTTCAGCCCGAGCTTGACGAACTCCCCCGGCCGGACGCCCTTGCCGATGCCGAAGTCGAAGCGCCCGCCGGCCATGTTGTCCAGCATCGCCGCCTCGGCGGCCAGGCGGAGCGGATGATGAAAGGGCAGGGCGTTCACGTAGTTGCCGAAGCGCATGCGCCGCGTGCGCTGCAGCGCGGCCGCGATCATGAGATTCGGGCTCGGCAGCATCGAGTAGTCGGTGAAGTGATGCTCGGCGAACCAGCACTCGCCGAATCCCAGCGTCTCGGCCAGGGCGATCTGCTCCAGCATCTCCGCGTAGGCCTGCTCGTGGGGGGCGCCGCGACCCTGACAGTAGTAGAAGAGCCCGAAGTCCACGGCAGGAGTATAACGTGGCGACCGCCGGGCGCCGCCTTGACGGAGGTTCACGGCTGCCCTAGAGTCGGCGCGTCATGGCTGATCACGACGACCACGCGCATCCTCACGACACCACCAGCCACATGCACGATCCGGCCGCCCACGTCCGGGCCGTCGAGGAAGACCTCGAGTACTATCGGACGAAGCGCCTGGAGCCGCGCATCTTCTTCCTCATCCGTCGCGGGTACCTGTCGCTGTACGACGTCGTCCAGGCCGGGCGAGCCCTGGAGCCCCCGGCCCTCGACGCCTCGGGCCACCTGGAATCACGCATCCGCCGGCTGGAAGATGCGCTCGACCGCTACGTGCGGGGAACGGCGCTGGTGTCCTCCGACCTCGTCCGAGCCGACGCCGTCATCGAGGACATCCGCAAGGAGCGAGGCGACTACGACGACGACTTCCGGATGACGAAGCGCTCACACGAGGGCAGCCTGGAAGAGCGCGTGGCCCGGCTCGAGCACCATCTGGCCGAGGACCTCGGCTTGCTCGAGGCCTTCACCCGCGCGCTCGTCCAGCGAACGCTGCTCGATGAGAGCGACGTGGACAAGCACGGGGAAGCCTCGAGCCCGGCGGGCCTGTGGGCGGGAGCGCGGATCGTGGCCCGGGCCTGGGTCGACCCCGAGTTCAAGGCCCGGCTCATGACCAGGGGACGGGAGGCGGTACGCGAGCTGCAGATCCCGCCGGGCCGGCTGGGCAAGCTCGGCGTGGTCGAGAACACGGCGTCGGTGCACAACGTCGTCGTGTGCACGCTCTGTTCGTGCTATCCGCACGATCTGCTGGGGGACACGCCCTGGTGGTACAAGCACGACAGCTACAAGAAGCGGATCGTCGCGGATCCCCGGGCCACCCTCCGGGACATGTTCCAGCTCGAGCTGCCGTCCCGGATGGAGATCCAGGTCCACGACAGCACCTCCGACGTGCGGTACATGGTGCTGCCGCGGCGGCCGGCCGGCACGGAAGGGATGAGCGAGGCGGAGCTGGCCCGCCTGGTGACGCGGGATAGCCTGATCGGCGCCGGCGAGTGTCTGCAGCCCGGGCGATGACGGAGTCGGCGCCGTCCCGGTTCAAGACGGGCGACGCGGTCCGCGTCCGCCTGCAGACGTTGCACGGCAACCCCCGGACGCCGTCCTATGCGCGGGGCAAGGTGGGGATCGTGGTCACCGTCCACGGCTGTATGCCGAACCCGCTGGACCATCGCGGCGTCTACCCGCCGCTGTACACGATCGTGTTTCCGATCAGCGACGTCTTTCCCGGCCGCGGGGAGGGCGCGCTGCACGCCGACATCCACGAGGATTGGCTGGAGCCGGCGTGATCAGCGCCCTCGCGCTCGCACGCTGCCGAGCCGGAAGAGCGCCCAGCCGCCGGTGAGGGCGGCCAGCCCGCCCCCGAACGACGCCGTGTAGGAGCCCGTCAGGTCGTGGACGAATCCGGCCACGGCCGGTCCCAGCCCCGCGCCGCTGCGCCAGCCCATACCGAGGATGCTCATGATCGTCGCCAGAGCGGCCAGCCCGAACACATCGGGGACGACTTTCACGAAGGTGTTGTCCGTGCCCGACGCCCCGACGCCGAAGGCCAGCAGGATGACAGGCAGGGCCCAGCCGGGTGGCTGCGCCACCAGGGCGATCAGGGCCGCCCCCTGGACGAGCACGCAGACCCGCATCGTGGGGCCGGCGCCGAGCCGGTCGGCGGCCGCCCCGGCCAGCAGCCGGCCCATAGCGGCCCCCACCCCGAACGCCGTGAGGACCAGCGAGGCCCGCTCCAGCGGCCACCCGCGATCCCGGGCGAAGGGAACGCTGTGCACAGCGACCATCATGAAGACGAGGCCCAGGAGCGCCCAGGAGCCCACGAGGTACCAGAGGCGACGATCGCCCAGGGCCTCGCTGGCGCCGGCCGCGGCGGGCCGGGGCGCGCTCGGCGCCGTGGGGTAGCGGACACACAGGCTTCCCGGGATCCCGATCCCGGCGATCAGCAGGGCGAACGCGAGGTAGGCGAAGCGCCAGCCTCCCACGCCGATCAGCAGCGCGGCGAGCGGTCCGCCCGCCAGCCAGCCCAGGTTGAAGCCGCTGAGCACGATGGCCAGCGCCAGGCCGCGCCGCTCCTGGAACCAGCGCGAGACCGTGGCTGCGGCCAGCACGTAGATCGACGACGCCCCCAGACCGACGAGCACACCGTAGGAGAGGTAGAAGTGCCACAGCCGCTCGATCGCCGCGCTCAGCGCGAAGCCTATGGCGCCGGTCGCCACGGTGAGCACGAGCACACCGCGGGGGCCGTAGCGGTCGGCGCGCCAGCCGACGGGGAAGGCCGCCAGGCCCCCCACGATCAGGCTGATCGTCAGCGCCACCGAGACGCCGCCCCGACTCCAGCCGAAGGCGTCCGACAGCTCCGGCAGGAAGACGCCGAAGGCGGTGAGCGAGGTGGAGACGGATGCGGTCACGGCGAACAGCGCCGCGACCACCGCCCACCGTGATGTCACGATCGCGGTTGTTCCCGCCCGGGCCCGCCGCGGCTGGCGATCCGCGCTTCGGCCGCCGTCCAGCCGGCGTCGAAGGGCACGCCCGGCACGTCGAGGTCGATCACGAGCGGCGCATGGTCGGAGGGCAGCGGTTTGCCCTTGCGGGCTTCGCGATCGATCTCGGCCCAGAGCGTGCGCTTGGCGACCGGCTCGCTGACGAGCAGGTGGTCGATGCGCATGCCGAAGTTCTTGTGGAAGTTCCCGGCCCGATAGTCCCACCATGAGTAGCGCCCGGGCTCGGGATGGTGCAGGCGGTACACATCGATCAGCCCCCAGTGCACGAGGCGGGCGAAGGCCGAGCGCTCGGGCTCGGAGACGTGGGTGCCCCCGTGACAGGCGCGGGGATCCCACACGTCGGCATCGGTGGGGGCCACGTTGAAATCGCCGCCCAGCACCAGCGGCTCCCGGGGGTCGCAGGCTTCGGCGAGCCAGCGGGCCAGGCGCTCGTACCAGGACAGCTTCGCCTGGTAGAAAGGCGAGCCGACACTGCGCCCGTTCGGCGCGTAGAGGCTGACCACGCGCACGCCGCCGCACACCGCCGACAGCATTCGCGCTTCGGCCAGCGGCTCGTCGTCGGCGACGTCGGGCGTGGCCGGAGGTCGCAGCGGCTCGCCGAAGTTGGTCACCACCTGGGCCACCCCCACGCGGCTGGCCACCGCCACGCCGTTCCAGCGGCCCTCGCCGTGGTGGCAGAGCTCATAGCCGACGTCCCGGAACGTCGCGGTCGGCGTGTCGCCGTCAGCCAGCTTCGTCTCCTGCATCAGGAGCACATCGGGCCTGGCCCGCTCCAGCCACCAGGTGACCTTCTCCAGGCGCGCCCGCAGGGAGTTCACGTTCCAGGTGGCGATGCGCATGGCATCCGAGGGTACCATGTGCGGTTCATCGCCGACCGCCTGGCACCCTACGAGTCGGGCCCGCCGCGACCGACCGGCTCGATGACGAGGACGTCTCCCGGGTAGATGTGGGGCCGACGGGCGGCGGGGTTGTCCGCTTTGATCGCGCTCACCGACACGCCGAAGCGCCGGGCGATCGAAGCCAGGGTATCCCCGGCCCGCACGCGGTACCGGTGGCGCCAGCTGCTGCGCTCCCGCGCCGCCCGATTGCGCTCCGCCAGGTTGGCGAGAAATCGCGCGGGGCGGCCCTCCGGGATCCGCACCTGGTACTGGCCCGGGGGCAGCGTGTCCCTCATGATCGCCGGGTTCAACGCGCGGATCTGGCGGTAATAGGAGCCGGCGGCCTCGGCCAGCTCGCGAACCGCCATACGCCGGGGGACGTGGATCTTCACGAGCTCGGCGGCGTGCGGAGAATAACGCGCCTCCGGGGGAACCTCGAAGCCATACCGGCCGGGGTGTTCCAGGATCAGCTTGGCCGCCAGCACCCGGAAGAAATAGGCCTCGGTTTCGGGGGACAGGGCCACGTGGTAGTACTCGCCGACACCCTGACGCTTCAAGGCGGCCGCGACCCGGTCACCGCCCGTGTTGTAGCCGGCGAGCGCCAGCGGCCAGTCCCCGAACTGCTGGTGCAGCTCGCGGAGATACCGGATGGCGGCGGCGGTGGATCGTTCCGGGTCCCGGCGGTCGTCCCAGCTCGCCGTGACCCGCAGGCCGAAGAGCCTGGCGGTGCTGGCGATGAACTGCCAGATCCCCGACGCTCGCGCGTGGGAGTAGGCGCGCGGACGCAAGGCGCTCTCGATCACGGCCACGTATTTGAGATCGTCCGGCAGCCCGGCCTTGCGCAGCTCCTGCTCGATGTAGGGAAAGTAGCGCGCGCTGCGCTTCAGCCACAGGATCACCTGGGCGGGGTCCCCGAGGGCCACGTAGAACTCCCGCTCGAGACGCTCGACGACGTCGGGACGGTCCAGTGGCACCTGGTGGTCGGCGAACGTGACGCTGTCGGGCACGCGGTAGGTGTGCAGCGCGGCCCGCCGGCTGGACACGATCTCCTTGAGACCGGCGACCTCGTCCCGCAGGTGTTCGATCTGTACGCCCAGCGCCTCGACCTGGGCCTCGAGCTCGGCCATGCGGTCCGTCTCGGCGCCGGTGGACTCGGCCTCGGCATCATCGTGCGGCTCGGCGGCCATCGCCGCCGGGGGAACGCCGAGAACGAGGGCCAGGATCAGCAGCAGGGCCGCCATCACTGACCTTCTATGCTAGGTGCTGGTTCCGGGCTCTCGGAAGGAAAAAGCCGGACGACCTCAGCCCGGGCTGACCTCGACCTCCGCTTCGAACGCGGCCTGCCCGGCGGCGAAGGGGAAGATCTCGACCGCGTGGTCGGGGATGAGCGCCGCCCCCGACGTCAGGCGATTCAGGCCCTCCCAGCCATCGCGCATCCACACGGTTCCGCTCGGGATCTTCGGCGTGACCCGAGCCTGGGCCTCGAACTGGCCGCGCTCGTTGTGGATGCGGATCGGCGCCCCGTCGGCGATGCCCCGGGCAGCCGCGTCAGCCGGGGCGATCCACAGCACCGGTCCGGGATCCGCGGCGGCCAGGGTGGGCAGGGCCCGCCCGTGATCGTAGAAGCCGTGGAAGTGGGTCAGCGTCCGGCCCTGCCTGAAGACCAGCCGCCCAGGTGCCGCCGGCAGATCCTCGTGGACGGGCAGGGGCGGCAGGTCGAGGCCGCGGGCCCGCTCGGAATAGAACTCGACCTTGCCCGACGGCGTGTCGAAGCGGTGGTCCGCGTACGCGACGTGCGAGATCCGCAGCGCCTGAATGCCGTCCCGGGAGGTGAGCGACTTCACCGTCGCGTGCCCGGTCGACGGGTGGGCGAGCAGCGCGTCGAGCGCGCCTTCCGCGCTGGCCCAGGGAAAGAACTCCTCTACGCCGAGCCGGCTGGCCAGCTCGCGCAGGACCCGGACGGCCGAGCGCGCCTCGCCGGCGGGCGGCAGCGCCTGCGGCATCAGGTAGAGGTGGGTGTTCGTGCTCTTGCAGCCCAGCTCCTCGAGCCAGCTCGTGCCCGGCAAGATCACGTCGGCGAAGCGGCGGGCCGTGTCGTTCATGAACAGGTCGTGGCTCACCACCAGCTCGGTCCGGGCCAGGCCCTGGGCCAACCGCTCGGCGTCGGCGAACGACGACAGCATGTTGGTGCCGAACAGGAGCAGCACGCGCACCCGGCGCTCGAGGAGCGATTCCGTGATGCGCGGCATCTGGCTGGGGATGTAGTCGCCCGGCGGCCGGCGGTCCGCGGCCGCGATGTCGGCCAGATCCTGACCCGAGGTGGACGCGCCGTGACGCGGACCCAGCCCGCCGCCGGGGATGCCCAGGTTGCCGGTGAGCCCGGGCAGACAGCCGATGGCCCGGGCCGAGCGCCAGCCGTTGGCGCCCTTGTGCATGGAGCTGCCGCCGACGAGGATCATAGCCGGTCGCGTGCGCGCGTAACGGCGGGCCAGCGCGGTGATCCGCTCGGCGGCGAGGCCGGTGATCCCGGACGCCCAGGCCGGCGAGCAGGCGCGCACGTGCTCGCGCAGCTCGGCGAACCCCACGGTGTGCTGGTCGACGAACTGCCGATCCCACAGCCCCTCGTCGATGATCACGTGCATCATGGCCAGGGCCAGGGCGGCGTCGGTCCCGGGCCGGATCAGCAGCACGTCGTCGGCCTGGGCGGCGGTCTCCGTCTCGCGGATGTCGATGCTGACGACCCGGGCGCCGCGCCGGCGGGCGGCCATCAGGTGGCGCCCGGTGTTCGGCTGGGACGCGAGGTTCGCGCCCCACAACAGCACGAGGTTCGCGTGCGCGCCCAGGTCCTCCTTCGTGTTCACGCGCACCACACCGGTGAGGCCCAGGCCGAACCCGCCCAGGCCCCAGCAGATGATGGCGGGGCTCCACCACTGGCAGCCCCACAGGTTGGCGAAGCGGCGTAGCAGCTGGGACTGCAAGCGCGTGCCGTAGTTGTTGGCGAGCAGCCCGTGACCGGACCACAGGCCCACGGACTCACGTCCGGCCTGGCGCATCGCCGTGACGATGCGCTCCAGCGCCTCGTCCCAGCTCGCGCGCCGCCAGGCGTCGTCATCGCGGCGATCCCGGATGAGTGGATGAAGCAGGCGCCGGGGGTTGTCGGCGAGCTCGCGGGTGGCCTGGCCCCGCACGCAGAGAAAGCCCTGGCTGTCGGGGTTCGCGGGGTCCCCGCTGACTCCGACCACGCGGCCGTTGTCCAGCGTGACCAGCATGCCGCACAGCGTGGGGTGGCAGTTCATCGGGCACATGGTCCGCACGGTGTGGGGCACGGCGTCAGTCTAAGCCGCCCACCGCCGCCTGTCGAGAACACCGTGGTTTACACTCTGTCCAGGAGGGCCGGAACCATGACCACCGCGCGTTCGCACGATGCCCTGACCAGGGCCGTGCAGCTCCTGGCCGAAGGCGCCTGGCAGCCGGCGCACGAGATCGTCCAGAACGAGCGAGGTGCGCTGGCGGCCTGGCTTCACGGCATCGTGCACACGCTGGAGGGCGACCTCGACAACGCACAGTACTGGTACCGACGCGCTGATCGCCGCTTCCCCGGCCCCGACGCCGTCCAGGCCGAGCTCGCGGCGGCCCGCGCGCTACTGGACCAGCCCGAGGAGATTCAAGATGAGCGATGAGGCGAGCCAGACTCGTCGGCAATTTCTGAGATCTGCGACCGTCCTGCCGGCGGCGTTCGCGGTGGGCGCGTCCGTGGACGTGCAGGCCCAGGCCCCCGGGGCTCCGCCCACGCCGGCCTGCGGCGAGGGCGACGCGCACACTCCCGCCCAGACGGCCGGGCCCTACTTCAAACCGAACTCCCCGCGGCGGACCTCGCTGGTCGAGCCGGGCACGTCGGGGACGCGGATCGTCATCGCGGGGACCGTCCGGACGACGGACTGCACACCGGTCCCGCGCGCGCTCGTGGACTTCTGGCAGGCCGACGACCGCGGGCACTACGACAACGCCGGGGATCGTCTGCGCGGGCACCAGTTCACCGATGGCGAGGGCCGGTACCGGCTCGAGACGATCGTGCCGGGCCACTATCCGGGTCGCACCCGCCACATCCACGTGAAGGTCCAGGCCCCGAGCCGGCCCGTCCTGACGACCCAGCTCTATTTTCCGGGCGACCCCGCCAATGAACGCGACGGGCTCTTCCGGCCCGAGCTCGTGCTGAACGTGCGCGAGGGTCGGACCGGCAGGGCGGCGAGCTTCGACTTCGTCCTGCCCGTGAGCAGCGCCCGGCGCGCGTGAGCTCGATGTCGTCGCCGATGGAGCGGCGGCGCCTGGGGAAGACGGACATCGAGGCCAGCATCCTCGGCTTCGGCGGCTCCGAGATCGGTTACCAGCGGGTGAGCGCACGCGCCGTGGCCCGCCTGCTGGGCAGCGCCCTGGACGCCGGCCTGAATATCGTCGACACCGCCGAGTGCTACGAGAACAGCGAGGTCCTCATCGGGCAGGCGATCGCTGGCCGCCGCCGGGAGGTGTACCTCCTCAGCAAATGCGGGCATCCCGACGGCTGGGGGCGGGAAGACTGGCGCCCGGCCTCGTTGCTGGCCAGCATCGAGCGGAGCCTCCGCCGGCTCCGCACCGAGTACCTCGACCTGATCCAGCTCCACAGTTGCTCGCGGGCCGAGCTGGAGCGCGGCGACGCCATCGCAGCGCTCGAGCGGGCCCGGGATCGAGGCTGGGCCCGGTACATCGGCTACAGCGGCGACGGCCAGGCTGCCCGCTACGCGGTGGAGTGCGGCCGCTTCGACACGCTGCAGACGTCGCTGAGCATCGCCGACCAGGAGGCCGTGGAGCTGACCCTGCCCCTGGCGCGGGCGCGCGGGATGGGCGTGATCGCCAAACGGCCGCTGGCCAACGTGGCCTGGACCTACGCGCGGAAGCCCGCCGAGCCGTACTACCAGACGTACTGGTCGCGGCTGCGCGTGCTCGACTATCCGTTCCTGCGCGGCCCGGCCGAGAGCGCCGTGGCGACCGCATTGCGGTTCACGCTCAGCGTGCCGGGCGTGCACGCGGTCATCGTCGGCACGGCCAGGCCGGAGCGGTGGGAGCAGAACGCGGCGTTGCTTCGCGGGGGTCTGCTGCCGGCGGCCGACGTGGAGCGGATCCGGACGCGCTGGGCCCAGGTCGCCGACGCCTCCTGGGTGGGGCAGGTCTGAGCGGTTTGGGCTTCCCGGCCCAAACGTTCTGTGCGAGCATTGGGACCCCCGGGCCGGTCGGCCCGTGGAGCGCTGTACCAGCGCCGATCGGCGGCTGATCGAGTGAAAGGAGAAGATCGATGCGGCATCGCGCGGATATCTTTGCGTTGTTCACCGCGGCCGCGCTGGCCGGGGTGGTGGTCGCCGCGGCAACTCCGGCCTCGGCGGCCGAGCTGACTCCCCAGGAAGAGAAGCTGGTCGCCGCGGCCAAGCAGGAGGGGGCCGTCACCTTCCTGAACCCCCTGTTCAGTGACGAGACGGGTACGCGGCTGGGCGCCGCCTTCATCAAACGCTACGGCCTGGGCAGCGACTTCAAGTTCAACAACCTGCGCAAGGGGACCGGCGCCACCGTGGCCCAGGTGCGTCAGGAGATCCAGGCCGGCCGGTTCACCGTGGACGTGCACATGGTGAGCGCGCCCGGGTTCTTCGACGAGGCCAACAAGCGCGGGGCCTTCGAGAAGCTGGACAGCGGGTACTGGAAGGACCACATCGAGCTCGTCGAGAAGGCCGGGCAGTACTCGAACTATCCCTACGTGGTCGTGCCGCTGGCCTACACGTTCCAGCCGGTGTGGAACAGCTCCTGCCCCGGGATGGCGGACATCAAGGTGACGTCCTACGCCGACACCGTCCAGCCGGCCCTGAAGGGCAAGACCATCTCGCCCGACATCACCAAGAGCTTCACCTACACGAACACGGCGATCTCGCTCATGGAGTCGGGCATCGACATGAACGCCTACTGGGACAAGCTCAAGGCGACCGATCCCATCGTGGAGTTCCGTTCCGAGCCCAAGATGCAGATGGTCATCTCCTGCGAGCGGGCGTTCGACATGTGGAACCTCTCGGGGCGCGTCTACCAGAACGTCCTCAAGAAGCCCGAGCTGGCCAAGGTCCTCCGCATCGGCCACTTCAAGGAAGGCCAGGTCATGCTCGGCAACCAGATCGCCGTCTTGAAGGGCGCGCCGCATCCCAATGCGGGGAAGCTGCTGGTCGAGTTCCTCCTGAGCAAGGAGGGGGCCGACATCTTCGTCGAGACCGAGGGCATCTACACCTTCCGCAAGGGCTACACCCCCCCGGACGCGGCCAAGCCGTACCTCCTGGATCTCAGCCAGCACAAGCTGCTCGGGCTGAAGGACTGGGTGGGCGCCCAGGCCAAGTTCAAGGCCGTGCGGGGCGAGTGGATCAAGCGGTTCAAATAGGAACGGCCGGGACCCGGCGGCGGCCGGGTCCCCTGCTCCCTCATGCGGACTGAAGCCGCCCTCGAGACCTTCGACGGCGCGCCGGTAGCGAGCCGCTGGCGCAGCCTGGCCCGGAGCCTGGTGACCCAGGAATCGGTCATCACGCTGGTGGCCAGTGTCGTCGTGGCCGCGGCCGTCCTCCTGCCTCTGGCCACGCTGATCGTGAGCAGCTTCCAGGTCCTGGACCACCTGGGGTTCGACACTCGCTGGGGGCTGGAGAACTACCGAACGCTCATCAGTGACCGGATCATCCGCAAGGCGTTCGTCAACACGCTGCTCATCAGTACTGGCTCCATGCTCCTGGCCACCGTGCTGGGGGTGTCCCTGGCCTGGATCAACGCGCGGACGAACTGCCCGGGGCGGGAGAAGCTCGAGCCGTTCAATCTGATCCCTTTCTTCCTGAGCCCCTTTGTGGGCGCCATCGCCTGGCACAACCTGGCCGCGCCGAGGACGGGGCTGCTCAACGCCTGGGCCCGCCAGCTCTTCGGTATCGAGGGACATCTCCTCAACGTCGACAACATCTACGGCGTGATCTGGGTGACGGGGATCTTCTTCACTCCGCTGGTCTACCTCTTCGTGGTCGGCTCCCTCCGCCGGATGGACCCGTCGCTCGAGGACAGCGCGCGCACGACGGGTGCCGGGCTGGTGCGCACCACCCTGACGGTGACCCTGCCCCTGGTGGCGCCCGGGATCCTCTCGGGGGCCATCATCGTCTTCGTCACGAGCGCCGGAGAGTTCGGGGTGCCCTTCAAGCTGGGCTCGCCCTACGGCTGGGAAACCCTCACCACCCAGATCTTCTCCAAGGCCGTGGGCGACGACGCCAACCACTATCTGGGCGCCACCATGAGCATGGCCCTGGGGGTCATCACGGCCTTCTTCGTCTGGATCCAGCAGCGCGTCATCGCGCCCCGCTCGTTCACCACGGTGACGGGCAAGGGCTTCCGGCCCAACTTCATCGACCTGGGCCGCTGGAAGTGGGTGGCCCTGGGCTTCAACCTGGCTTTCATCCTCGTCGCCGTGCTGCTGCCCCTCTTCTGCCTGCTGGTGGTGAGCCTGCACCCGGTGTGGGAGGGCGAAATCATCGCGCGCGACCTGACCGTCTGGAACTACCAGAAGGTCCTCTTCTTCTGGCGGCCCGACGCCATCCGGTCGGCGACCAACGGGATCCTCAACAGCTTCATCCTGGCCTTTGCCGGCGCCACGATCGCCATGGTGCTCTCGCTCGTGGTGAGCTACATGATCCACCGGACCCGGGGCTTCGGGGCCAGGCTGCTCGACTTTCTCTGCGTCGTTCCCATCGGCTTCCCGGGCATCGTGCTGGCCATGGGGGTGCTGGTGACGTACATCCAGACGCCGATCTACGCCACCCTGTGGATTTTGCTCCTGGGCTACATCACCCGCTTCTTCCCCTACGGCCAGCGCAACGTCTCGTCCGTCATGCTGGCCATCTCGGAGGAGCTGGACCAGAGCTCGCGGATGTCGGGGGCCTCGTGGCTGACGACGCTGCGGCGGGTGACGATCCCCCTGCTCAAGCCCGGAATCTTCGCGGGCTGGGTGCTGCTCTTCATCATCTTCCTGCGCGAGCTGTCGATCTCGATCATCCTGTACACCGCGGGAACGGAGACCCTGTCGGTCGGGGTCTACTACCTGGCCAATTTCGAGAACGAGCCGCTGACGTCGGCGCTCTCCATTGCCCAGACCGCGGTGCTTCTGCTCTGCATCGTCGTCTTCCGGCGCGTGGCGGGGCGGGAGGCGCTGACCGCCTGAACGGGACGGCCGCCCCCCACGTGGAGGCCCCACGCGCCGAGGCCCGGTATCTCGAGGTAGAGGGCCTCGTCAAGTCGTTCGGCAGCGATCGGGCGGTGGACGGCGTGTCGTTCTCGATTCCCCGGGGGAGGTTCCTCACCTTGCTGGGGCCCTCGGGCTGCGGCAAGACCACCACCCTCATGAGCATCGCCGGGCTTCATCGTCTGGACGCCGGCGAGATCCGGGTGGGCGGGGTTCCCTACACCTCGGTGGCCGGGCGCGTGTTCGTGGCGCCCGAGAAGCGCGACATCGGCATGGTGTTCCAGAGCTACGCCATCTGGCCCCACATGACGGTGGCCCAGAACGTGGCCTACCCCCTGGAGATCCGCAAAGTGGACCGGGCCGAGATCGAGGACCGGGTGGCCGAGGTCCTGCGTCTGGTGGGGCTCGGGGCCATGGCCGGAAAGCTCGCCACCCAGCTCTCGGGAGGCCAGCAGCAACGCGCGGCGCTGGCCCGGGCGATCGTCTTTCATCCCAAGCTCCTGCTGTTCGACGAGCCGCTGAGCAACCTGGACCTCAAATTGCGTGAGCAGATGCGGGTCGAGCTGAAGCGGATCCAGCGCGAGGTGGGCATCACGTCGGTCTACGTGACCCACGACCAGGCCGAGGCCCTGGTGATGAGCGACGAGATCATCGTCATGAGCAAGGGCCGGATTCAGCAGAAGGGCGGTCCCCACGACATCTACGCCCGCCCCACCAACCGGTACGTCAGCAACTTCATCGGGGCGGCCAATCTCCTGCCCGGCCGGATCGTGCGCGTCACCGGGCCAGGACGGGGCGAGATCGAGGTCGGGCAGGGCGCCGAGCGCGTGCAGCTGCCCTGCCGGTTGGGCGAGGGCCTCGCCGAGGGCGACGCCGCCGTGCTCTCGGTGCGGCCCGAGAACGTGGAGGCCTCGCGCGACAACGGGGGGCAGCCCCGGCTGGAAGGCGAGGTGCTGCAAACCATCTTCCTGGGTAACTGCCTCGATTGCCGCGTGCGCTGGGGCGAGTTCGAGTGGAAGGTGCTGGCCCACCCGCGGGACCGCCTGCAGCCCGGCGAGCGCGTCTCTCTCCGCCTGGACCCCGAGCACTCGCTGGCGGTCCGGCCATGACGCGGCCCCCGGAAGCTTTCGTCGACGTGGACCATCTCACCAAGCGCTTCGGCTCCGAGGTGGCCGTGCATGACGTGAGCCTCGCGGTGGGCCGGGGCGAGTTCGTGACCTTGCTCGGCCCGTCCGGCTGTGGGAAGACGACGACGCTGCGGTGCATCGCAGGTCTGGAGCGTCCCGATGCCGGCGAGGTCCGCATCGACGGCGTGGTCGTGGCCTCGGGCGAGCGAGGGATCTTCCTCAATCCCGAGGACCGCAATATCGGCATGGTGTTCCAGAGCTACGCCGTCTGGCCTCACATGACCGTCTTCGACAACGTGGCCTACGGCCTCCGCATCCGGCGCGCCGGGCGGGCCGAGATCAAGTCGCGGACTACGAAGGCGCTGGAACTGGTGGGCCTGGCTCACCTGGCCGACCGTTACGCCATGAAGCTCTCCGGAGGCCAGCGCCAGCGCGTGGCGCTGGCCCGGGCCATCGTCTACAACCCCAAGGTCGTCCTGTTCGACGAGCCCCTCAGCAACCTGGACGCCAAGCTCCGCGAGCAGATGCGGGTCGAGCTGGTCCGTCTCCAGCACGACGTCGGCATCACGTCCGTCTACGTGACCCACGATCAGACCGAAGCCCTCGTCATGAGCGACCGGGTCATCGTGATGGACCGGGGAGTCATCCAGCAGGTGGGAGACCCCCAGACCATCTATGCGCGGCCGGCCAATGCCTTCGTGGCGAACTTCATCGGGGTGGCCAACCTCCTGGAAGGAACCCTGCTCGGCCGCCACGGCGAGCTCTGCGAGCTGGAAATCCCCCTGGGTGAGGGGCGGCTACCGCTCCGGCTCCGGGCCGCTGGAGGCGAGGGGGCGGCGCGCGGCCAGCGCATCATCCTGAGCCTGCGCCCCGAGGACATCTCGCTCCACCTGGCCCGCCCGGACGCATGCCCGAACGTGATCGAGGGCCAGGTCATCGACACCGTCTACCTGGGGAACTTTCTCGACTGCCAGGTCCGGGTGGGAACCCACGAGGTCGGGGTGCAGATCGCTCACTACGAGCAGCTCGTCCCCGATCAGAAGGTGTTTCTGACGTTCCAGCCTGACCACGGGCTCTGTCTGACCGAGTAGGTGACGGCGGCCGGCGCGCTCAGCGCGCGCCGTCCAGCGCCACTTCGGTGACCCGGAACAGGCCGGCCTCTTCCTTCAGCATTACCGTGGCCGGCCCCCGCATCTCCTTGTCGCCGACGCGTACGGCCAGCTCACTCACCGTGACGCCCTTCACCTCGGCGCCGTTGCGGATGGTGGCGAGGCCGCGGAACGGGAACTGGAGCATCACCTCCGCCTTGCGTGAGGCTGGCTCCAGGGTAAAGACCTGCTCGCCCAGCTTCACGGGCACGGCGTCGGCCGCGACGCCGCTCAGCTCCTCCCACTGTCCGTGTCCCCAGGCCAGCAGGAACGCCTGGGCGGCCGCGATGTGGGCCGGCGGCCCCGTCGATTCGTCGGCCCGCCCGGCGACCGGTGTCAGGCTCATCGCGGCGAACGCCAGCACGATTCCCCAGCGAACGTTCATGGCAGCACCCCCCTGGGACCAGGCACCGCAAGCGCGATACCAGAGGCCGGCGGCCGGCCAAGTCGCCGACTTTCCGCCGCTTCTCGGCGAACGGCGGCCCGTCCGTGCCAGGTTGACGTGACAACTCTGCGTGGTGTCAGCGGCGTGACTGCTGCGTGACTGCCGCGTGACTGCTGCGAACAAATGTCGGTTCCCGGCGGCACGCCTCGTAGACTTCTTGAAGAGACTTGGCCTAACCACGTGCGTTCGGGGATTCAGCAATGGCTACGGAGGAGGTGCCAACGATGTTGAGAGTGTTTGCGGTGGGGGTGGTGGCGATCGGGCTGCTCGCCGGGTGCGTCTCGCAATCGAAGTATCAGACGCTGGAGACGCAAGCCGCGGCGGAAAAGATGAGTCTGGAACAGGAGATCGCGTCGCTCCGGTCCCAGCAGCAGGAGCTGGAAGGACAGAAGAAGTCGCTGGAGCGACAGCTGTCCTCCCTGCGCGACGAGCTGGGTCGGCGCGAGAGCGAGCTGTCGTCCGTCAATCAACAGCTCGCCTCGCTCAGTCATGAGAGCACGGCCCAGCGGAGTGAGCTCGAGGCGCAGCGGCAGTCGCTGCAGAATCAGATCGCCTCGCTGAACGACCGGCTGTCGAGCACCGAGCAGCGCGCCAGCGAGCTGGCGGCGCAGAAGGAAGATCTGGCCAATCAGAAGGCGCAGCTGGCCGCGCAGAAAGACGAAGAGATCCGCCGGTTGCGCGGGACGTACGACACCCTGGTGAAGGATCTGGAGAGCGAGATCGCCAAGGGTGAGATCAAGGTCAAGCAGATCCGGGACCGGCTCTCGGTCCAGCTGGTGGAGAAGATCCTGTTCGACTCCGGCAAAACCGACATCAAGCCCCAGGGCAAAGCCGTGCTGGACAAGGTCGGCACCGTCCTGCGCACCGTCACCGACAAGCAGATCCGCATCGAGGGCTACACGGACTCCGTGCCCATCAGCGCCGCGCTCAGGAGCAAGTACCCCACGAACTGGGAGTTGTCGACGCGGCGGGCGACGACGGTCCTGCGCTACCTGCAGGACAACACCGGCGTCGACGGGAAGTACCTCTCCGCCGTCGGCTATGGCGAGCACCGGCCCGTGGCCGCCAACGACACGGAGCAGGGACGGGCTGAGAATCGCCGAATCGAGATCGTGTTGACGCCGCTCGACGCCGGCGAGATGCAGTAGGTCCCGAGCCGGAGGGGGGCCGCGATGCCCCCCTCCGGCCCTCCCTCAGCGGGGGGGCGGTGGCGGCGGAGGTGGTTGAGCGCCGGGCGGCGGCGGACGACGAGAAGACTTCGCGGAGCGCATCACTCCCGGGATCTGGTTGCCCTTGGCGTACATGCACTGTTGATAGGCGATGTCGTACCGCCGCTGCGCTTCGCCCGCGTATCCGTAGCCCGCGCTGGCCCCCGCGGCCGTTCCTGTGAGCAGCCCCGTGCCGGCACCGATCGCGGCGCCGGTGCCCGGACTTCCTGCGGCCGCGCCGATCACGGCTCCGGCCGCGGTGCCGATGGCGGTGCCGATGGCCGCGCCGGCCACCGTGCTCTCGGTCGCGGCTTGACCTGGTTGCCGACCGGCCGCACTGAAGGCCCACTGGCGGCACGCCGCATCGTCGGCCTGGAACACCTCGAACGGCTTGCCGTTGCCCGGAAGCACCAGCACGCTGGGGCCCGTCGGCAGCGTCGCGCAGGCGCTGAGAGAAACTGCAGCGGCCAGTGAGAGCAGCACCGGCTGGCGCATGCCTACTCCGGCCTGGCTCCTTCGGCCGGGGGCACGACCTTCATCCAGCCGCCCGGGCACTGTTGCACGTACGGGTAGTACGCCTGAGCGCCCTCGCAGTAATACCAGTAATACGGCTCCGCCGGGGCTTCCTGCTGGATGTAGACCGGTGGAGACTGCTGGATCACCACCGGCGCCGCGTAGGCCGGGTAGGGATAGTAGTAGCCGGGCCAGCCCCACCACCAGGCCGGTCCCAATCCGACACCGAAGCCCAGGAAGACCTTGCTGTGGACGTGCCGGTGCGTGTGGCCTCTGAAGCCGCCGTCGACCCTGCTCCTGAAGGCGAAACCCTTCTGGGCGTCGGCGGGCAGCGGCGCAAAGAGCAGGAGCGTAGCCGTGGCCAGGACGAGACACATGAGCTTCTTCACGTCGGCGACCTCCCAGTTCAATAGACGGCGCCGGCCGGGCAGGTATTTACCCGGCCTCATGCGCGTCTGAGCTGCTCTTTGTCGATCGGCAGGCGGCGGATCCGCTTTCGGGTGGCGGCGAAGATGGCGTTGCACACGGCCGGCGCCACGGTGGGCACGCCGGGCTCTCCCAACCCCCCCGGGGCCTCGCCGGAGTCCAGGATGTGCACCTCCACCTTCGGCATCTCGTCGATCCTCAGCAGAGGGTACGCGTGGAAGTTCGTCTGCTGCACGCGGCCCTTGTCGAACGTGATCTGCCCGTACAGCGCGGCCGTCAGCGCGTAGACCGCGCCGCCTTCCATCTGGGCCCGGACCTGCTCGGGGTTGACGGCCAGCCCCGCATCGATGCCGCACACGACGCGGTGCACGCGGACCGTTCCATCGGCGGCCACCGACACTTCCGCGACGCTCGCCGCGTAGCTGCCGTACGAGAACACGACCGCGATGCCGCGTCCCTGCCCGGCCGGCAGCGGGCCGCCCCAGTTCGCCCGGGCCGCCACCAGCTCGAGGATCGCCTTGTGCCGCGGCGATCTGCCCAGGAGCGCGCGCCGGTACTCGAAGGGATCGCGGCCCGCCAGGTGGGCCAGCTCGTCGATGAAGCTCTCCACGATGAACCCGTTCTGCGAGGAACCGACCGAGCGCCAGAAGCCGACGGGAATACCGAAGTCTTTGTGGATCCATTCGATCCGGAGATTGGGAACCTCGTACGGCAGATCCCGCATGGCGGCCAGCGCGGTGGGGTCGACCGTGCCGGCCTTGCCGCGGCCCTTCTGGATGAGGATGCCCGGCCCGACGATGCGCGTGAGCCAGGCCGACGGCGTGCCGTTGGCGTCCAGGGCGGCGCGGAAGACGTTGTAGGTGGCGGGCCGATAGAAGCCGTTCGTGAGGTCGTCCTCGCGCGTCCACATCACCTTGACCGGCGTCTTGACCGCCCTGGCCACCTCGACGGCGTCGACGACGAAATCGACCTCGCCGCGACGGCCGAAGCCGCCGCCCAGGAGCGTGGTGTGCACGGTGACCTTGTCTGGCGGTAGCCCGGTGAGGCGCGCGGCCGTGGCCTGGGTGGCGCCCGGGTTCTGCGTGGGCACCCAGACCACACAGCTCTCGGCGGTGACCTGGGCCGTGGCGTTCATGGGCTCCATGCACGCGTGCTCGAGATAGGGCACCTGGTAGACCGCCTCATGCACGCGGCCGCCCGCGCCCAGCACGGCCGGGGCGTCGCCGTCGTTGCGGGCCACCTGGCCCGGCTGCTTGCTCAGACGCTCGTACTCGGCGTCGATCAGGGGTGTGGATACCTGCGCCAGCGGCCCTTCGTCCCATTCGACTTTCAGCGCCCGGCGCCCCTGGAGCGCCGGCCAGAAGCCGTCGGCCACCACGGCCACGCCGCTGCTGACCTGGACGACGTGCTTGACCCCTCTCACGGCGCGCGCCGCTGTGGCGTCGAAGCTCTTGACCTTGCCACCCCGGACGGGACAGCGCTCGATCGACGCCACGAGCATCCCCGGGAGCTGTACGTCCATGCCGTACTTCGCGCGCCCCGTGATCTTGTCGGGCGTGTCGCGCCGCCGGACCGTCTTGCCGATGTAGCGGAACTGGTCGGGCGTCTTGAGCCTGGGGTTCTGGGGCACGGGGAGCTGCTGGGCCTTGTCCACGAGCTGCCCGTAACGGAGCCGGCGCCCGGACGGCCGGTGGATGACGGTGTCGGGCTCGGTCTCCACGCCCTCCACGGGGACGCCCCACTCGTTGGCCGCGGCCTGCTTGAGCATCTCGCGGGCGGCCGCCGCGGCCTTGCGCCACATCGCGATGTGGTCCCGCACGCCTCGGCTGCCCCCGTAGGACTGGGTGCCGGTGACGGGGTTCTTGTAGAGGGGGACGTTGGCCGGCGCTTGCTCGACCTTGACGTTGCCGAGCTCGGTGTCCAGCTCGTCGGCGATGATCATCGGCGTGGTGGTCAGCGAGCCCTGACCCATCTCGGGCACGGAGTTGACGATGGTGACCATGCCGTCACGGTCGATGCGCAACCACTGGTTGGGGGCGAACACGCCGGACGACTGCGCCAGCCCCCGGGGGACTCGCCCGCCCAGCGGAACGCCGATCGTCAGCCCCGCGCCGACGGCGAGGCCGCCCTTGAGGAGTGTGCGCCGCGTCAGCGCCGCCGAGGTCTTCACGACCGGCCCCCTCTCTGCAGCGCCGCCGCCCGGTGGATGGCGGCGCGGATCCTCTGGTACGTGCCGCAGCGGCAGAGGTTGCCGGCCATGGCCGCGTCGATGTCGGCATCGGTGGGGGAGGGCTTGGACGCCAGGAGCGCCGCCGCCGACATGAGCTGTCCCGACTGGCAGAAGCCGCACTGGGGCACGTCGACCTCGATCCAGGCCTGCTGCACGGGGTGCAGGCCCGTGGCCGAGAGCCCCTCGATGGTGGTCACCCGGCGATCGACGGCGGCCGACACCGGGGTGACGCAGGCGCGGACGGGCGCGCCGTCCACGTGGACCGTACAGGCCCCACAGAGCGCCATGCCGCAGGCGTACTTGGTGCCGGTGAGACCGAGCGTGTCGCGGATGACCCACAACAGCGGTGTGTCCGGTGAGACGTCCACCTGCTGCTTCCGCCCGTTGATGGTCAACGAGATCATGACGACCTCCCGAAGCCGGTTCCGGTGGGCCTCAGATCACACCCGGCGCGCTCCGCTGTCAACCGCTTCCTCGTGCTAGACTCCCGCCACCGCGGGGGGCCGGGGAGGGCCTCCCGCACGCGGAAATCCGAACCGCCCCGGCACCAACGAAGAGAGGGGACATGAACCTGCTCGATCCCGAGGAGCTCAAGCAGCTACGACCAGCCGAGACCCATTCGTATGCGGGACCGATCCCGACGCAGAGCGTGTCCAGCGACGAGTTCATGCCGCGGCCCCAGTCCCCGGCCCAGCGCGAGGTCGAAGCTCGCGTGAAGGCGCTGGGCGATGGGCTGGCCGCCAAGCAAGGCATCACCCGCCGCCGCTTCTTCCAGACTGCGTCGGGCATGGCCGCGGCCTTCCTGGCCATGAACGAGGTCTACGGCGTCCTGTACGACGTGAGCCGGGCCGAGGCCCAGACGCCGGAGATGGCCGAGGAGCGGGCCCAGGCCCTGTCCAAGCAGTTCGTCATGGACTGCCACACGCACTTCCTCCGCGACGACACCCGCATCATGGTCTTCGTCGGCCTGCGCGAAACCGTAGGCAAGGCCGGCTGGAACCCCGCGCTCGCCGGCAACCCGCAGACGATCGAAGACCTCAAGTTCGCCAACTACTTCAAGGAGATCTTCCTTGACAGCGACACGAAGGTCGGGCTGATCTCGGGCTCGCCGTCGGACATCCCCCAGGACTGGTTCCTCACCAACGAGATGAAGGCCGCGGCCCGCGCCAAGGTCAACAAGGAAGCCGGCTCGCGACGGATGCTGAGCCACGCCATCTTCACTCCGGGCCAGCCCGGCTGGCTGGAGTCGATCGATCGGGTGATCGCCGAGCTCAAGCCCGACTCGTTCAAGGGGTATACCGTCGGTGACAACGTCCACAAGGCGAGCAGTCGCTACCCCTGGCGCATGGACGACGAGAAGGTCACGTACAGGGCCTACGAGAAGTTCCAGAAAGCGGGTCTCGTCAACGTCTGTGTTCACAAGGGCCTGCTCCCGCCGGCGCTGCAGAAGAAGTTTCCGAACCTGGTCGCCTACTCCGACGTGCGCGACGTGGGCAAGGCGGCCAAGGACTGGCCGAAGCTCAACTTCATCATCTACCACTCCGCCTACGCCTACACCGGGGGCCCGGCGAGGATCGAGGATGCCTGGGCGCAGTTCGAGAAGACGGGCCGGATCGACTGGGTGACGGACCTGGCGGAGATCCCCGCCAAGTACGGGGTGACCAACGTGTACGGCGATCTCGGGCAGCTCTTCGCGCTCAGCACGATGGCCGATCCCCGGGTGTGCGCGGCGATGCTGGGCCAGCTCATCAAGGGGCTGGGCGCCGACCACGTGGTGTGGGGCACCGACGCGGTGTGGACCGGCTCGCCCCAGTGGCAGATCGAGGCCCTGCGGCGGCTGGAGATCCCGGAGGACATGCAGAAGAAGTACGGCTTCAAGCCGCTGGGGCCGGCCGACGGACCGATCAAGAACGCCATCCTCGGCGAGAACAACGCCCGCCTGTACAGCTACGACAGACGCGCCGTCGCTGCCCTGGCGACCGATCGCGTGGCGGTCGCCAAGGCGCGCTACGAGGAGCTCGGCCCGTCCCGCAGCAACCTCCGCTACGGCTACGTCCTCAAGCCCAGCGGCCTGATGGCCTGATCCACGTGGGAGCGGGCGGGTTCGGCGAGGGCCGGGCCCGCCCCCCCCCGGCTCATTGCCCCGGCCTCCGGAGCTCGGGAATAACGCGTTCGGCCGTACGTAGATATCGATGCGGGGGGTATGCACAGGGGCACCGCATGGAACAACCGGTCGCGTTCCAGGATCTGGCTCTGAGCCAGCTCAGCTCACTCTATGGGTACGCGCGATTGCTGAGCCGGAACGACGCGGACGCCGAGGATCTGCTGCAAGAATCGCTCCTGAAGGCCCTCCGGGCGTTTCCCTCCTTCAAGCCCCATCTGAGCTTCAAGGTCTGGATGTTCAGGATCATCAAGAACGCCCAGATCGATCGCGTGCGTCGGCTCCGGGCCCGTCCTCTGGAGGCGCCCAACGGCGCTGAGAGCCAGGCGGGCGATCCCGCGCGGGACGTGCTGCTGTACCCGGTCCCGTTGAACCCGGAGGAGATCCTGCTCCGCCGGGTCGCCGTCGAGGAGGTCCGGGACGCGATCCGCCGCCTGCCCCTCGTGCTCCGGGAGGTCGTCGAGCTGCGCGAGATCGAAGGGTTGTCCTACGAGCAGATCGCGGGGGTGATCGGCAAGCCGGTGGGCACGGTGATGTCGCGACTATTCCGCGGGCGTAACCTCGTCCGGTCGGCGATCCAGGCGTCGGCTCGGGTCCAGGATCCCGCGCCGGCGGTCTCCGCGGGCTTGCGGAAGAGCTATGGCCTGTAAGCTCGTCCGCGCCCGGCTCTTCGAGTACATGGATGGCGAGCTTCCCGCCGAGCCCCGGGCGCAACTGGAGGCGCATGTCACGGCATGTGCCGACTGCCGGCGCCTGCTGGACCTGGAGCGGAGCTTCGCCGAGCACTACGGCCAGCGCCTGCGACCCGACCCCGCCCCCGATCGGCTGCGCGCCCGCGTCACCGAGATGCTCGGCGCCGTGCCCGCGGTCCGGCCCCGGCGGTGGGGACGACGCCTGGCGCTCGGCTACACGCTGGTCGCCGCGGGCGCCGTGGCCACGCTCGGCCTGGGCGCCCTGCTCGCCGGCGGTGGCCCCCGCTTCTGGCGGCTCGAGTCGGCGCCGCTCGGGCGCCTGGCCGCCGCCTCCGTCGAACAGCACCAGAAGCTGGCTCGCGGCATCCTGCCCCATGACATCACGCAGGTCACCCCCAAGGCCGCCGAGCAGTGGTTCAAGTCGAGGCTGAACTTCAACGTCAACCTGCCCGAGCTCACCCGGGAGGACCTCGACCTGGTCGGCGGGCGGATCGCGCATCTGCGCGACCTCGAAGTGGCGGCCCTGCACTTCAAGATGGACGGCCGGGACATCTCGCTGTTCGTCATCCCGTTCGAGAAGTATCTGGACCTCGGCATCGACGCGACGCCGAAGTTCAAGATGGTCACGCACCAGGGCTACGACGTCATCGTGTGGGCCTCCCACGGCATGGCCTATTCCCTGGTCTCGGAGATCGGCGGCCGCTCGTGCCTCGTCTGCCACTCCCGCGACGAGCCGCTCGGGCTGCCGGCCGACGCGCGCGCTCACGATCGGCTATGAGTCGCCCGGCTGCTGGCGGCCGGGTCGAAGAAGGAGAGTGCTTCATGCCTCGGCGCTTCGGATTCGGCCTCGTCGTCGGCCTGCTCGGCAGCCTGCTGCTGCCCGGCCCGCCGGCGGCGGGCTATCAGGCGATCTCGGTCACGAACGGTGGGAGCATCCAGGGGAAGGTCGTGTTCACCGGGTCGCCGCCGTCACCCCGGAAGGTCATTCCCACCAAGGACAAGGAAGTGTGCGGCGGCATCCGCGACGAGCCGCGCATCCTGCTGAGCCCGGACAACGGGGTGGAAGGCAGCTTCGTCTATCTCAAGAAGGTCGAGAGGGGCAAGGCCTGGGACAAGCCGGCCAAGCCCCCGGTGATCGACAACAAGCAGTGCCACTTCGTGCCCCGCGTCCAGGTGATCCCGGTGGGCGCGCTGGCCATCCACAACTCGGACCCCGTGCTCCACAACACCCACGGCTTCTTCGGCAAGGTGACGGCCTTCAACGTCGCGCTGCCGATCCAGGGCCAGACCGTCAAGCGCCCCATCAAGAAGTCCGGCCTCATGCGGGTCGAGTGTGACGCCCACGGGTGGATGCTGGCGTGGATCTACGTCGCCGATCACCCCTACTACGTCGTCACGGGTAAGGACGGCTCCTTCACGCTCAAGGACGTGCCGCCGGGACAGTACACCCTGGTGGCCTGGCAGGAGTACACAGAGGAGGTGGAAGCCCCCGTCACCGTCAAGGCCAAGGAGACCGCGACCGTCACCATCGATCTGGCCAAGACGAAGTAGCCGAGAAAGGAGTGGCCATGGAGCCACGGGAGGTAGACCTCGACCCCCGGCAAGTCGCCATGGAGATCGACACGGGCCAGCGCCCGGACCGGTCCCTGACGATCACGCGCCGATTGTTCGTCAACAGGGCCATCCTCGCCGGCACCGCGGCCGGGGCGGCCTCGCTCGGGTGGTTCCCCGTCATCAACACCCTGGACCTGGCCTTCGGGCAACAGGCCGCCTTCAAGTTCGCCTGGCTTTCCGACACCCACCTCTATCCCAAGAACGTCAACACGCGGTTCGTGGAGAAGACCGTCCGCGCGGTGCGGGAGATCAAGGCCATGAACCCGCCGGCGGACTTTCTGATCTTCGGCGGGGACCTGGCCCAGCTCGGGGACCCGGTGGAGATCGATCTCGGGGCCGACATCCTCAAGGAGCTCACCATCCGGAAGCACTTCATCCCCGGCGAGCACGACTGGTACCTGGACATGGGGGCCAAGTGGGAGAAGATGTTCGGCAAGACCCCCTGGACGTTCGACCACAAGGGCGTGCGGTTCATCGGCCTCAACACCGTCGGCTTCGCCCCCGACTACTGGTCGGCCAAGAAGATGTCGCCCAAGGAGCGGATGGGGCACATGGCGACACTGGATGGAAGCGTGGCCGGCCCCTGGGCCGGCGTGGGTGACGCCCAGATGAAGTGGCTCCAGCAGACGGTGTCGGGCTGGGCCAAGGACCGGCCGCTGGTGATCTTCACCCACACGCCGCTCTACGAGTACTACCCGCCCTGGAACTTCTGGACCCGCGACTGGCGCGAGGTCAACGAGATCCTCAAGCCGTTCGGCAACGTGACCAACATCCACGGGCACACCCATCAGGTGCTCTACAACGAGGTCGGCAAGCTGCGCTCGATCGGGATGCTGGCGACGTCCTGGCCGTGGCCTTACGCCCCCCAGGGCGTCCCCCCACTGACCAAGCCCATGATCCGCGCCGATCCCGGCGATCACTTCGACGGCGTCGGCTACTCCAAGCACTCGGTCAGCGCCGCCGGCCGGGTCGAGAACGAGTACGTGATGTGGGGCCGCAAGGAGATCTTCGCCGAGTCGATGGTCGATTCCGGCACCGCGGACAACGTCAACCAGATCCTGCACCCGCGGATCGCCGATCGGATCTGGCCCTATTAGGGCCGGAAAGGAAGAGACCCATGAAGCGCAAGCTGGTGCTGGCGGTGCTGGGCGCGGGACTGCTGGGCCTGCTGGGGGCGGAGGTCGGTTATCTCTGGGCCCCTCTGCCGGCGCTGGCCCACAAGGCGAAGCACACGCCGGAACAACTCGCCGCATTCGAGGAGGTTTTGATGGAGCAGGTCCGGGTCGGCGACCTGTTGTTCCACGGGGACGCCGACACCGAGAAGAAAATGCGAGTGGAGCTCTCCAAGACGGGCATGGCCTGCGCCATGTGCCATCCCTTCGCCTCCGACAACCATCCTCACGAGTTTCCGAAGTTCCAGGAGCAGATGAACGAGTTCGCCACGCTGCGGGACATGATCAACTGGTGCATCGAGAAGCCCAACGAGGGCGTGAAGATCGATCCCAACGGGCCGGCCATGAAGGCGCTGGAGGCCTACATCTACTGGTCCAATCGCGGCTCCAAGCTGGACACGGGCCGGCACTGAGGAGGTTGGCGCGACGACCGGTGGCCGGACGATGACCTGGCGGGGGGGCTCGCGCCGAGGCTTCCTGGCTCTGGCGGCGGGGGCCGTCGGGCTCCTCGGCGCGGGCCCTCCTCGCCGTCACCTGGGTCCCCTGGACGACCCGGACGAGGGCTCGCCGCTGGAGCGGCTGCACCGGCCCCGGGTCGAGTTGCCCGTCGTGGCCAGCGATGGCGCCAAGGTCCCCATCGTGATCGAGATGGCCCATCCCATGGAGCCCGGCCATCACATCACGACGATTCACGTCACCAATGAACGAGATCCCGTTCCTTCCAAGGGAGTCTTCCACCTGTCCCCCGGGAACGGGCGGGTCCATCTCTCGTTCCAGTGCCGCATGCACGTGGGACGCTCGGAGGCCGTGGTCACGGCGCAGTGCACGCGCGACGGCGAGTGGTCGGCCCGGCGCTCGATCACCGTCCCCGATGGGGCCGGTGGCTGCGCCGCCCCGGCGCCGAAGCGCCTGGCGGCGGAGGAGGTCGGCGCGCCGGTCATCCGGGTGCCCGACCTGCTCAAGCGCCCGGACCTTCCCCGGGGCGCGGTGGTGCCGGTGCAGCTCCTCATGCGCCATCCCAGCCGCACCGGTTTGGCCTGGCGGGACGGTCGGTGGGTGCAGGTGACCGAGCCGTTCTACGTGCGGACGATCGAGGTGCACTATGGTGAGGAGCCCCTGAGCCGGTTCGAATTGACCTCGGCCCTCAGCGACAACCCCTTCATCGGGTTCCGGGTGCGGACCCGGCACCGCGGGCCGCTCCGCGTCGTCGTGACGAACAACCGCGGCCAGCGCTTCGAGACCACCCGCGAGCTGCCGCTGGCCTGATCCGGGCCCGCGCGGTCCGGAATCCACGGAGACACGCCGAATGGCGCAGGATGTGAGGACCCGCAACGACGAGCTGATCGACCCCCGGCTCATCCGGAACTGGCTCCTCTGGGGCTTCTTCTGGCTGATGTTCGCGCCCACCATCGGCGTGATCGTCTCCACGAAGTTCAACTACCCCGCCTTCCTGGGCGAGCAGTCCTGGCTCACCTTCGGCCGGCTCCGCCCCGTGCACGTCAACGGCGTCATCTGGGGCGCCTTCTCCACGCTGTTCATCGGGCTCACCTACTACGTGACTCCCCGACTGGCCGGAGTGCCGATGTGGAAGGAGCGCTGGGGCTACCCGCTCCTCTGGGTCTGGAACCTGAACCTGGCCGCCACCTTCCTGGCCTTCTCGCTGCTGGGCGCCAATCGCGGCTGGGAAGCGGGGGAGATTCCGCTCCCCAACCTCGTCGTGCTCGTGGGCCTGGTGTGGGCGCTGACCCTGCAGCACCTCATGACCATCGCCCGGCGCCTGCAGCGCCCGCTGTACGTGAGCCTGTGGTATCTGATCGGTGCCCTGGTCTGGACGAGTATCAATCTCGTGCTCCTGGTCGTGGGGCCGTACTGGACCGCCTCCGGGATCAACAACGCCGCCCTGCACGGGCTCTTCATCCACTACGTCGTCGGCCTCTGGATCACGCCGGCCGGCTACGTACTGATCTACTACTTCCTGCCCGCTTCCATCCGGGCGCCCATCTACAGCCACAAGCTGTCTCTCATCGGCTTCTGGTCCCTGGCCTTCTTCTACCCCTTCGTGGGCATCCACCACTATCTCTTCAGCCCGATCGCCGACTGGGCCGAGAGCATCGCCATCGTGGCTTCGATGATGCTGATCATCCCGGTGTGGACTGTGCTCCAGAACTTCTTCGGGACCATGATCGGGCACTGGCAAGGGTTCTCGCGCAACCTGCCCGCCAAGTTCCTGATGATGGGAGCCATCATGTACCTCATCGGCTGCTTCCAGGGATCGACCGAGGCTCTCCGCTGGATCCAGCGCCCCACCCACTTCACCGACTTCGTGATCTCCCATTCCCACCTCACCGTCTTCGGGACGTTCGTGGTCTGGGCCATGGCCGGCGCCATCTACGTGTGGCCCCGGCTGTGGGGCCGCGAGCTGTGGAGCTTCCGGCTCGGGAACTGGAGCTTCTGGTTGATCACCCTGGGTATTTCCACCATGGGGCTGGTCCTCTCCTCCCAGGGGCTTCAGCAGGGCTACATGCTGATCGGGGGCGCCGAGTGGGTCGACACCCTCGTCACGATGAAGCCCTTCTGGCTCATCCGGACCTTCGCGGGGATCTCCATGGATCTCGGCATGTCACTCCTGGTCTACAACTTCATGCGCACCGCGCTGGCTGGCGCACCCCTGCCCAGCCTGCGGACGGGACACCAGCCGGCCGAGCGGCTGGCCCGGGCGTAGCCGATGAAGACCTACGCCCTCGGTGCCGGATTCTTCTTCATCTCCCTGGCCATCTTCGTGCAGGGCATCCTGCCCATCGCCATCCCGGAGTCACGGGAGACGCGGGCCTCCCGTGCGGTCCGCAACGAGCTCGGCCAGGTCAAATGGGTGTGGTACGAAGCCACGCCCTACACGGCGCCGGAGCAGTTGGGCCGCGAGGTGTATCAGCGGGAAGGCTGCTGGTATTGCCACAGTCAGTACGTCCGCCCGGTCACCGGCGAGGAGTTCCGCTGGGGGCCGGTCTCGCAGGTCGGCGAATACGCCCACGACCGTCCGCACCTGCTGTCCACCCGGCGCATCGGGCCGGACCTCACGCGGGTGGGCCTGAAGCATGGCGATCAGTGGCACTACGCACACCACTGGGACCCGACCCTGGTCGTGCCCGACTCCATCATGCCGAGCTTCCGCTGGCTCTTCCGCTCGGCGCAGGTGCCCATCGTGGACAAGAACGGCGAGCCGGCCCTCGGCGAGTCGGCCTCGCTCAAGGCGCTGTTCAGCGGACGGACCGACAAGACGATCCAGCTCCACCCCAATCCCGAGGGGCTGGCCTTCGCCGAACAGACCGACGGCACCCCCGCGCTCGCCGTGACGAACCTTCCCGAGCCCTACAACCAGCTCGAGACCTGGAAGGGCAAGACCCTGACCGTCGTCGTGCCCACCGAGGAACTGCGGGGACTGGTGGCCTACATCCAGAAGCTGGGGATGAACCGGGGAACCTGGCGCGACGTCTTCGAGCCGCAGAACCTGTCGGCCAGCGTGATGTCCATCCCGCGCACGGAGGGGCTGGAGGCCCGGGGTCGCGAGATCTACGAGCGCCGCTGCGTGGGTTGTCACGGTCTCAAGGGGGATGGCAACGGGCCCGTCGCCACCTTTCTGAATCCCCGACCTCGCAACTTCACCCTCGGCTCGTTCAAGTTCCGCACGACGCCCTCGGGCTCGCTGCCGACCGACGGCGACCTCTTCCGCACCGTCACCCAGGGCGTCCGGTTCACCGCGATGCCCACCTGGCACGAGATCTCCGAGAAGGACCGGATGGCGGTGCTGACCTTCATCAAGACGTTTTCCGACCGCTGGAAGGAGGAGAAGCCCGAGCCTGCGATGCTGATCGGGGAACCGCCGCCGGCCACCCCGGAGCTGCTGGCCCGGGGCAAGGAGTGGTACGTCAAGGCCAAGTGCTTCCAGTGCCACGGCGATACCGGCAAGGGCGACGGCCCCTCGGCCGACGAGCTCGAGGATGACCTCGGGTTCAAGATTCTCCCGGCCGACTTCACCAAGGGCCAGTTCAAGGGCGGCGCCGATGTCCGGGACATCTTCCGCACGATGAGCACCGGGCTCGACGGCACGCCCATGCCGTCCTTCGCCGACGCGATCCCGAGCGAGGAAGACCGGTGGGCCATCAGCTACTACGTCCTGTCCTTTTCTGCGTTCAACGACCCGCTCACCGGTGAGCGGCTCAAGCTGCCGGCGGACATCCTCGAGAAGCTCAATACGCCAGACCGCGAGGCCTATGGCAGCTCGCGCCTGGCTCTGGACCCGGCCCGGCCGGCCCAGACCGATCCCAAAGTCCTCGTGCGCTTCCACAAGGGCATCCCGGGGGAAGGGAGGTAGGGCATGGAGCAGCTCATCTATCTCGTGGTCGGTGAGTTCCTCGTCTCGATGCTGATGGGGCTAGCCGCCCTCTGCGCCTTCGTGTGGGCGCTGACCGCCGGCGCCTTGAGCAACGTCGAGCGAGTGAAGTACCAGGTGCTGCAGATCGAAGGGATCGAGCATGACGCCGACCGGCGATAGTGCCGATCGCGAGCGAGTGATCGCCGAACACGCCACCGACCGGGGCCCCGTGGAGGAGTTCGCCCAGGGCGAGATCCGTAGCTATCACGGATTCGTGAACAAGTGGCTCCTGCTGGTCTACACCGCGCTCACGATCTGGAGCGTCTATTACCTGGTGAAGTTCTGGGGCGGCCTGGGGCCGGGGCTGGCCCGATGAGGGCCGTGTGGCTGCTCCTGGCGCTGGCCGTGATCAATCTGGCGATCCTCGTGAGCGACGCGCTGTTCAACGTCGTGGCGGTGATCTGGCAGGGGCCCTGAACGGAGACGACGACCATGCCTCCGATCGAGATGCTGGCCTTCGGGATCTTTCTGGCGGGAACGCTGATCTTCTTCGCGTGGGTCCTCCTGCTCACCGTCCGCAAGTGAGGAGGCCGCGCCCATCGCGCACCCGACCGGATCCGTAACCGGCCCGGCGGCGGCCACGCCGCTGGGCCTTCCCGCGCCTGCTGCGGCGCTCGCCGGGGAGTGGCGGCCAGAGGTCGTGATCCCCCTGGCGCTCTGGCTGACGGTCTACACGCTCGGCTGGTGGCGGCTCCGGGCGCGCACGACCGCCCCGGCACCGGCCTGGCGGCTCGGCGCCGCCGTCATGGCCACGGGGGCGATCGCGATCGCCCTGCTGTCCCCGCTCGACCGCTGGGCCCACGAGCGTTTCTCGGCGCACATGGTCCAGCACCTCTTGCTGCTCAAGCTCGCGGCCCCCGCCGTGCTCCTCGCCAACCCGCTGCCGATGGTTCTCTGGGGCCTTCCCCGAAGCGTGCGGCGGCGGCTCGGCGGGCAGCTCGGTCGCGGCCGGCCGTTGCGGAGGATGGCGCTGGCCCTCACGGCGATGCCGCTGGCGTGGGGGCTGTCCGCGCTGGCGCTCTGGGCCTGGCACGTGCCCGCGGCCTGGGAGGCGGCGCTCAGCGATCGGCTCGTGCACGACCTCGAGCACCTGGTCTTCTTCGGTAGTGGTGTGCTCTTCTGGTGGCCGCTCCTCGAGGCGGCGCCGCGGCTGCGGGCGCCAGCCCATCCCGGCGCCCGGATGGCCTACCTGATCCTGGGTGCCTTTCAGGAGGCGACCCTGGGGCTGCTGTTGACGGTGAGTCCCCAGGCGCTCTACCCCACGTACGGGGGCGCCCTCGATGATCAATGGTGGGGCGGGGTTGTCATGTTCGGTGCCGGCGGCCTGATCGACATGACGGCGGTGCTCATCCTCCTATTCCGGGTGCTCGATCGCGGGGAGCCGCTGGCCGTGCGGGCCGTATAGGCATGGAACCCGGCTGGTCGCTGTACGTGTCCGCCCTGACGGTGGGCATCCTCTTCGGTTACGTCCTGCAGCGCGGCGGATTCTGCCTCACCCGTGCGCTGGCCAACCTCGTCCTGAGCGGTGACGCCACGATCCTCCGGGCCTGGATCCTCGCGCTCGTGGTGGCCATCATCGGCGTTCAGGCGCTGGTGAGCCTTCACGTCGTCGACGTCCCGGTCCACTCCTTTCGCTGGCTGGCGAACATCCTCGGTGGTCTGCTCTTCGGCGTCGGCATGATCCTGGCCGGCGGATGCGCCGGCAGTACATGGTACCGGGTCGGTGAGGGCGCGGTCGGCGCTGTTGTCGTGCTGCTCGGCTTCGCCATCGGCGCCAGCGTCGTCGGGATCGGGGCGCTGGCCCCGGTGCGGCGGATGCTCCAGGAGCCGACGCTCACGGTGGGCGACGCCCCGCCCACGCTTGCCAACGCGCTCGGCGTGTCCCCTTGGATCGTGATCGCCGGTTTGGCCCTCATGGCAGGGCCGTGGTTCCTGCGCGGTCGGGGCGGAGCTGCAGGGGGCAAGTGGCCCTGGGGGGTGACCGGCGGAGCCGTCGGGCTCCTGATCATCGCGGGATGGTGGGCCTCGAGCCTCGGCGACGGACCGCAGGGCATCACCTTCAGCGCCAACACGGGCCATCTCCTGACGTACGTCATGGTCGGATTTCCCAACCGGATGACCTGGGGCATGCTGCTGCTCCCCGGGGTCGCCGTGGGTGCGTTCGCCGGCGCCTGGCTTGCCGGCGAGTTCCGCTGGAAGCTGCCTCCGGGATGGAGCCTGGTCAAGCTCTTCGGGGGCGGGCTGCTCATGGGTGGCGCGGCCCTGCTCGGCGATGGCTGCAACATCAGCCACGGCCTCACCAACTTGGCCACCCTCGCGGTGAGCAGTCTGGTGAGCTTCGCCTGCATGGGTCTGGGGGGCTGGGCGACGCTGTGGGCCCTCTACCTGCGTGCGGGCGCCAGCGAGCGCGTCAGAGCTGCGAGCGGAGCGGCGCCGTCAGGCATCCCAGCACCTTGAGCCAGACACTGCGCTGGCACAGCGAGTCCGACACCGCGCGGACGAGGCCGGTGTCATGAGTTGCTGCATCCTAGCCCAGACGATAGAATCGCCGTCACCTCCAGGGAGCGTATCCTGTCACGCGCCGCGGATGTTAGGACGACTTCGTCGAGCGGGCTACCCGCCACGCGAGGCTTTTTCCGCGTCGAGCACGTAGTGATGACCGTGGCGGTCCTCTCGCTCCTGGTGCTCGTCGTCCTGCCCCTGGCCTCCATGGTCTGGGGCAGCCTCACCGAGGCCGGCCGGCCGACACTGGCGCACTTCCGGGAGGCGCTGGGGAGCCGACTGTACGTGCAGGCGCTCCGCAATTCCCTCGTGCTCGGGCTGTGGACGGCCGTGCTGAGCGTCGTCGTCGGGGTTCCGCTGGCCTGGGCGGTGAGCCGGACCGATGCGCCGGCCAAACGGTTCGTGCATCTGACGGCCGTGATCTCGTACGTCACGCCGCCGTACCTGACGGCCATCGCCTTCGTCAACCTCTTCAGCCCCAACGCCGGCCTGATCAACCGGTTCGTCCGCGACGTGCTGGGGCTGCCCGGCCTGACCTTCAACGTGTTCTCGATGGCCGGCCTGGTCCTCGTCACCGCGCTGCACACCTTTCCCTTCGTGTACCTGCTCGCCGCCAGCGCGCTCGAGTCGGTGGACGCGTCGATGGAGGAATCGGCCCAGATCCTGGGGGCGGGGCGCTGGCGCATCGCCGCCGCGGTCACCTTGCCGCTCGTCGCGCCGGCCGTGCTGTCGGGGGCGCTGATCGCCTTCGTGAACGCCATCGCGCTGTTCGGCTCGCAGGCCATCATCGGCCTGCCCGGCCGGGTCTTCACGCTGCCCACCCGGATCTACGCCCTGTTCGACTACCCGCCCCAGTACGGGCTGGCCTCGGCGATCTCGTTGATCTTCGTCGTCATCACCGTGCTCGCGCTCTACCTGCAGCGGCGCTACCTGGCCCGGCGCTCCTACGTGACCGTGGGCGGGAAGGGCAGCCGTCCCCAGCTCGTCCGGCTGGGGGCGGCCCGCTGGGCCATCTTCGCGTTCTGCGTGGCCGTGTTCGTGGTGGCGGTGCTGGCGCCGTACCTCACGCTGCTGGCCGTGTCGGTGAGCCAGTCCTGGGGCCTGGGGTTCTGGCAGCACCTCACGCTCCAGCACTATCGCTTCGTCCTGCTCGAGTACGACGTCACCCGGCGGGCCATATGGAACAGCCTGCTCCTGGCCTCCGCGGCGGCCACGCTGACCGTTCTGCTGGGCAGCCTGATCGGGTGGATCGATCTCCGCACGGGGTTCCGCGGCCGCAAGCTGCTCGACTACGCCTCGCTCATCCCGCTGGGACTGCCGGGGATCGTCGTCGCGGTGGCCCTGATCCAGTTCTGGCTTCGCATGCCGCTGCCCATCTACGGCACCCTGCTCATCATCCTGCTCGCCTACACCGGGCGGTACGTGCCGCTCGGCGTGCGCTCGGCCAACGCCGCCTTCCGCCAGATCGATCCGTCGCTGGAGGAGACGGCGCGGGTCACCGGGGCCGGGTGGCTGCGGACGTTCCGCAGCGTCACGCTGCCGCTGGCCCGTCCCGGCCTCTTCGCCGGCTGGCTGCTCGTCTTCGTCCCGGCCATCCAGGAGCTGTCCGCCTCCATCCTGCTCTTCAGCTCGGAGTCCATCACCCTGGCCGTCGCCGTCTACAATCTCTACGAGACGGGAGCGCTGGAACCGGTGGCCGCGCTGGCGATCGTCACCATGGTGATCATCACCGCGGCGATCGCGCTGGCCAGTCGGCTGGGCCGCGTCGGCGGCGCCGCGCCCGTGGAGCGCGTCCCGGTGACCCCGTGAGCCAGCGAGCTGGGGTCGAGTCAGTTCGGAGCCGGTGGGGGGTGTCGGGGAGGAGCGGCGGCCGCTTCCCCCGACATTAACGATAACAATTATGGCCGGAATCCAGGTCGAGCGGGTGACCAAGCGGTTCGGGGCGGTGATCGCCGTCCGCGATCTGAGCCTCGAGATCCGGGATCGCGCGTTCGTGACCCTGCTGGGTCCGAGCGGCTGCGGCAAGACCACGCTGCTCAGGCTCATCGCCGGCTTCACGGCGCCCGACGAGGGCGTGATTCGCGCCGGCGGGGTCACCCTGTCGACGCCCACGTCGGTCGTGCCGCCCGAGCGGCGGGGCATGGGGATGGTGTTCCAGAACTACGCCGTCTGGCCCCACCGGACGGTCCACGACAACGTCGCCTTCGGCTTGGTCGTCCGCAAAGTCGCCCGCCGGGACATCCAGCAGCGAGTGGCCAGGATCCTCGAGCTCGTCAACCTCTCCGGTCTCGAGCGCCGCTACCCCAGCGAGCTCAGCGGCGGGCAGCAGCAGCGCGTGGCCTTGGCCCGAAGCCTGGTGGTGGAGCCCGGTATCCTGCTGCTCGACGAGCCGCTGTCGAACCTGGACGCCAAGCTGCGCGAGCGGATGCGTTGGGAGCTGAAGGACCTGCAGCGCCGGACGGGGATCACCTTCATCTATGTCACCCACGATCAGTCGGAAGCCATGGCGCTGTCCGACCGCATCGCGGTGATGCACCAGGGGGTGATCATGCAGTACGGTCCGCCGCGCGAGGTCTACTCGCGACCGGCCAACCGGACGGTCGCCGACTTCATGGGCCTCGTGAACCTGGTGGCCGGCCTGGTGGTCCGATCGGCCGGCGAGGACAGCCTGGTCACCATCGGCGGCAACCATCCCGTCGGCCTGGCCCTGCCCGAGGGCCTGGCCGAAGGCCAGACGGTTCAGGTCGCCATCCGCCCGGAAAGCCTGCACGTGACGGCGCTGACGCCCGGGGCCGTGACGGAGGGCCCGGGGGCGGTTCCCGGGAAAGTCGCCGATGTTACCTTTCTCGGCAATGTCCTCGACTGTCACGTGACTCTGGACGACGGATCGCGGGTCCGGGTTCAGCTCGATCCGACCCAGACGCTGGAGGTCGGCCAGCGGGTGGGAGTACGCTTCGATCGCCGGGCGGCGAGCGTGTTCACCGCCTGATCGGCCGGCTACTGGCAGGTGTCTTGCTCGGCACGAATGGAAGGAGGGGTTCTATGGCGACCAGCATGCTACGTGATGAGCCGGTAGAGGCTCTGTCCACTCGCGAGCTGATCGGGGAGATCATGGGCAAGGGGACCCTCCTGCTCAGGAAGGAAGCGGAGCTGGCCAAGGCCGAGATCAGGGCCGATCTGAAGTCGCATCTGGCGATGGCCAAGGGCCTGGCCGTGGCGGCGCTCTTTGGTCTCCTGGGGTTGAACGCCCTGGTCGTGGCCCTCGTGTTCGGGTTGACGGCCTGGATGCCGGGCTGGCTGGCGGCGCTCATCGTCGCCGGGGTCCTGCTGGTCCTCGCCGCCCTGATCGGGTACATCGGCTGGAGACGACGGGTGATCCCACTGACGGTGACCCGCAAAACGCTGAAAGAGGACGTGCAATGGGCGAAACAACAACTGGCCTGAGGAGCGCGCAGATCACGACGGACGGCGTGGGGCGACAAGCCGACACGCCGCGGGGGGCGGTCCGGCTGCTGGAAGGCCAGATCACCGGCCTGCGCGACGAGCTCGGCGAGCTCGTGGCCGAGCTGGACCGGCGCCGCCACGAAGCCCTCGACGTGAAGCTGCAGGTGCGCCGTCACAAGCGTGAGATCGCGCTGACGGGCGCCCTGCTGGCCGGGATGGCCGTCGGCTTTCTGTGGGTGAGCGTGCGGCAAAACCGGCGACGGCGGCGCTTCGGTGCCCAGGTCGGGCGCTTGGGTGCCCAGGTCGGGAGTTTCCAGCAGGCGATGAGCCGGATGATCGAGCGCCCCGACCGGGTGGCGGTCGAGCCCACGGTCACCAGCAAGGTGCTGGGGGCGGTGGCCAGCGCGGCGGCCGCGACGGTGATCCGGAAGGTGCTGGCCCGGGCTCTGGAGGAAGTGATGGAGCGTCGGCGGCTGGCCGCCACCGACACCTGGAGCGCGGGTCGCTCCCCGTCCCGGCCGGGCATCCCGCCGGCCGCCTGACGGCGCGACGGATCGGTCGGGATCGAGGGCGGCCTGGCTCAGCCGTGGCGGTGCCCGGTCAGGTAGTGGGCCCGCAGCAGGTCGGCGCCGAAGTTGTTGCGCGGGTCGTGCCACACCGAGTGGATGTGATTGGCGTCGTTCTGCGTATTGTCGTACTCGACCAGCACCGTGGGCCCGTGCAGCCGATAGTAGTGGGGACGCGCCGGGTCGATGGGGCCGGCCCAGGCGAAGCGGATCCGCTCGAGGCCGGCGTCGTGCATCGCGCGCAGCTCATGCTCGGCGATGTCGGCGCGCATGTTGCGCGCGTACGTCTCGACCAACCGTAGCGCCAGGGCCCGCTGCTCGGACGTCATGTCGCCCAGTCCGATGCCGGCCGGCTCCTTGAGACGCTCGAGCCGTCCCGGGCCGCTCACGACGTCACCGAGCGAGCTCGTCGCGATCACCAGTCGGGGCTGGTG